>CAYZDB010000135.1:0-7565 GCA_964476985.1 uncultured Acidobacteriota bacterium
AGCGCCGCCCGCACGGCGCGCCGCCGGGAGGCCGTGCCGGCGTGGCGGTTGAAGACGACGACCGCCGCGGGTCCGCTCACGCGCGGCCGGTCCGCAGCGCTTCCAGCCGCGCGGCGGTGCGGCGGAGCCGCGCCTCGCGCCCGGCCGCGAAGCGGACCAGCGCCTCGTGGATCGAGGCCGGGTCGAGCCGCGCCTCTTCCAGCACCTCCTCGACCGTGCCGCCGGTGCGCCAGCGGTGGTCGTGATCGGCGCACAGCGACGCCGCCAGCGCGTCGCCGTCGGGGAGCCAGCGCGCCAGGGAGGCCCGCGAGCGGTTGGTGATCCCCATCGCGTCGAGCCGGTCGGCGTCGGAGAGCACTCCGGCGCGGTAGTCCTCCGGCTGGCGGTCGAAGAGCTGCGGGCTGAGCGCGGCGACGAGCTTCAGGTTCAGGCCGAGACGGTCGATCTCCGGCAGCAGCGCCACGAGGTTCGCGGTGCTCGACGCGCCGGTGACGACGACCGTGCCGCCGCAGGGCGCGCCGGGCTGCGGCGCGCGCAGCAGGTAGGCGCCGCGGGCGGCGTCGAAGGCGCCGGGAATCTGCAGGGCGCGGCGGTCGGGTACGAGCAGGGCGGGCCGCACCAGGTGCAGCGCCACGACCGGGAACCCGGCCGCCAGCGCCGCCGCGAGCAGCACCGGGACCTCGTTGGGGTCCCACGGGTGGAGATCGCAGGCCTGCCCCTCGGGGAAGAGCTGCGCCACCGACGGCTCGAAGATCCCGAAGTGCGTCCGGCTGTCCTCCGCCGTCTCCGGCCCGGAGTGGCCCAGCACCCAGAGCACCGGCCCCACCTTCAGCGCCGCCTCCTGCGCCAGCTGCGCGTGCAGCCGCATCGGCCCGTACTGCAGGTAGGCGAACGCGCCGTAGCTCGAGTGCGCCGCGGACAGTCCGTCCCACCCGGACTCCGGCGCCGGATCGAAGTTGACCGAGGCGATCCCCGCCGCGATCGCCGCGTTGGTGAACTCGGTGATCTCGGCCGGCAGCAGCACGCCGTCCGGGCGGGCGTTGCGCTCGTAGTCGCCGAAGTTCGCGAGCCCCTCGAACTCGCGCGCGAAGAGCGCCAGGCTGGTCGACTCGGCCAGGTCGGCCGAGAGCGCCAGGAACAGCGGCCGCCCGTACTCGGCGCGGGCCCAGCTGTTGGCCCACGAGCCCCAGCGCCCCATCGCCAGCTTGTTGGAGACGCGCGTCCCCGGCGCGAACCAGAGCGCGTCGGGGTAGGCCCGCGCGTCGGTCAGCCGCGGGTCGCGCCACGGGTTGCGCGCGCCGGGCGCGGCCAGCCCGCCCGGCCGTTCCGGGATCGACTCGCCCAGCTCGACCAGCCGGTCGGCGACGAAGCGGCAGGTCTCCGCGTCGTCGAGCAGGACCGAGAGCGCGGTCCCCAGGTTCGACAGCGCGCGCGCGCGGCGCGCCGCGGGGTCTTTCGGCGGCGGTTCGCCGAACCCCTCGAAGCGCACGCCGTAGCGCTCCTGGAACGGCCGCTTCGTCTCCCAGAACGCCGGCGATCCGGCCGCGTGCGGCAGGCCGTGGCTCGCCGCGTCGAAGCGGCCGTAGCCGCGCCCCTTGCGCGTCCTGGCCCAGACCGCCG
Organism: uncultured Acidobacteriota bacterium; assembly: GCA_964476985.1. Classification (GTDB taxonomy): domain Bacteria; phylum Acidobacteriota; class Polarisedimenticolia; order J045; family J045; genus JALOKP01. The sequence goes on from CAYZDB010000135.1 coordinate 1,621, forward strand.
CGGGGCGCCCGCCCGGCTCGGGGTCGAGCGTCGCCTGGAAGAGCGCGCGCGCCAGCTGCGCCGGGCTGGCGCCGTCGGCCGCGCCCCAGGCCCGCCAGCCGTGGCTGGTGAACCAGTCGGCCGGCGTGCCGTAGACGACCGCCGAGGCCGGGCGCGGGTCGATCCCGTAGTCGTTCCAGTCGAGCAGCACGAGCAGGTTGTCGAGCCCGAGGCCCCAGGCCGCGTTGAGCGTCTCGTGCGTGCTGCCGGCGGTCAGCCCCCCTTCGCCTTCCAGCGCGAAGACGCGCACTCCCGGCAGCCCGCCGCGCCGCAGCGCCAGCGCGATCCCGGCCGCGGCCGGCAGGCCGTGGCCCGAGGGGCCGGTGTTGTACTTGAGGAAGAGCGACTTTCCCGCGAACTCGGCGTGCCCCGGCAGGCCGCCGCGCCGGCGCAGCGTCAGCAGGTCCTCCGCGCGCAGCGCGCGGCTGGCGGCGTCGGCCGGGACGAAGCGCGGGTCGCCGGTGGCCGCGGCGCGCGCGGCGAGCGCCTCGTGCAGCGCGGCGAGCAGCGCGTAGACCGCGGGGACGGTGTGCCCGGCGGCGAGCACGAAGCGGTCGGCGCCGACCTTCCCCGGGTGCCGCAGGTCCCAGCGCATCGCGCCCGAGAGGGCCAGCGTGACCAGCATCGGGACCTTGGAGCGCGATCCGCCGGGGTGACCCGACTGGCGGAAGTCGAGCGCGATGTCGACCAGCTGGTCGACCACGTCGATCAGCGTCGCGAGGCGCGGCAGTTCGGGCGCGAGGCGCTCGAGCGCGGCCTCCCAGGCGGGCGCGGTCATCGACCGGGGACGATGGCACATCGCGCGGGGTGGCGAAAGTGCGCGCCGCCCGGCGCGGGGACGGGATGGCGGCGGCGCGTGGCGTGGAGGGTGCCGGCGCCCGCGGCGCGCGGGGCCGCTCCCTTCCCCGCCGGCGCCCGCCCGCGCCCGACGAGGTTTCCGCTTGCTTCCCCTGCCGCTCCGCGGTATCTGCACCCGCGGAGGTCGGATGTCTGACGGCAAGTCCGAGGGGGGGCGTGTGGACCGCGGCCGGCGCCGCTTCATCCGGCAGACCGCGCTGGCCTCGGCCGCCCCGGTCGTCGTCGGGCGCCTGGCCTGGGCCGACGGCCTGGGCGGGGCGGAAGCCGGCGGAGGCCCGGCCACGCTGCCGCGCGTCGTGCACGTCCACCACGGCCGCGCCGCGCGCTGGCCACGCACGACCGGCAAGTACCGCGACTACCTCGACCAGCCGTCGATCGACCGGATGCTCGACCAGGCGGTGATGGTCCTCAAGGACGCGGGTCTGGACGAGGCGTGGCGGCGCGTCTTCCCGCTGGGCGCCCCCGCGACGCGCAAGCTGGCGATCAAGATCAACCTCAACAACGCGACCGATCCCGTCGAGGGGGCGGGCGACATCATCGACGCCGTCCCCGAGCCGTGCATCGCGGTGATCAAGGGGTTCGTGCGGACCGGCGGCCTGTCGTCGAACTGCACGATCTACGACGCGACCAACACCCAGCCGACGCGCTACATGGCGCCGTGGTTCAAGAACCGCGTCAAGGCCACCTTCCCCGACGTCAAGTTCCAGGCCGCGGGGGGCGGCGAGGGGTTTGCGGACGGCGGGAACGACCCCTGGGACGGGCCCTCCGGCGACGCCGCCGACCCGCGGACCTACGTGACCTGGAGCCCGGCCTACGCCACCGCGCCGCCCGACACGCGGATCGCCGCGGTGGTCCTGTCGGCCGACTACCTGGTCAACGTGCCGATCGTGAAGAAGCACGGCCAGGCCAACGTGACGCTCGGGTACAAGGCGCACCTGGGCTCGATCGACCGCGCCGACCGGCTGCACCCGTGGCTCTTCAGCGACGTCCCCGAGGCCTCGGTGCTGGCCGACATCATGGGGAGCCCGGTCGTGCCGGGCGACCCGTCGGTGAAGTCGCTGGCCCAGAAGACGGTCCTGACGGTCGGCGACCTGCTCTACGGCCAGCCCTGCAAGAACTTCGGCGTCGCCCCCCGCCCCTGGGCGATCTTCCGCAACGAGTGGCCGTCGCACCTCGTCGTCTCCGACGACCCGGTCGCGGCCGACTCGGTGATGATCGACATCCTGGAGGCCGAGCCGGCCAACGAAGGGGGCTGCGGCTCGAGCCGGTCGTGGGCGCGGCGCTACCTGCAGTTCGCGGAGGCCAAGGGGCAGGGCGTGCACGAGCACGTCGCGCTGCCGCAGGGCCAGCGCTTCGACCCGGCGCGGATGACCTACGCGCGGATCGACTACCGCTTCGTCGAGCTCAGCTCGTCGGGCGCGCTGCTGACGGTGTCGAAGCTGGCGAACGGCGCGGTGCTGCTGCAGTGGACGCACTACTTCCCCGGCCCGTGCGAGGTCTGGCGCGCGACCAAGCCCGATTTCTCGGACGCGCTGATGCTGGGGGCGTCGCCGGTCGGCAGCTTCGTCGACAACAGCCCGCTGCCGAAGGCGTACTACAGCGTGCTCTACGGCGGGTAGGCCGCGGGCGCGCGGCACGGCGGCCGCGGGCGCCTGAGCAGCCGGGGCCGGCTGCGGTACGATCGCCGCATGAGCCGGCCCCGCCGCACCCCCGCCCTCCCCCTGGCCCTCGTCCTGCTCGCCGCGACGGCCGCCCTGGTCCTGGCCGCCGTCCCGCCCGCCGGGGTGTTCCTGCCGGGCACGCAGCCGGCCGACGGCAGCGGCGATCCGGGCTTCCCCGCCTTCGCCAACCACGACGAGCCCGGGCTGCTCGACCCTCCCGGGCGCTGCAGCGTCTGCCACGGCGGGTACCGCGAGCCCGGCGTCGCCCCGTTCGAGCCGCACGACACCTGGGCCGGTTCCCTGATGGCCAACGCCGCGCGCGATCCGCTCTTCTGGGCCGCGCTGGACGTCGCCAACCAGGACGACGCGAAGCTGGGCGGCGCCGGGGTGGGCGACTTCTGCCTGCGCTGCCACGCCCCCAAGGCCTGGTACGAGGGGCGCTCGAAGTGCGACAACGCCTGGGGCCAGCCGTTCGACGGGAGCTGTCTCTCCGGGACCCCGTCGCGCAACAACAACGACTTCGAGGGGCTGGTCTGCGCCAGCTGCCACCGGATGTACGACGCGTCCCGTCCGCCGGAGGGGGAGTTCGCCGACCCCCGCGCGCCCTACGCCGGCAACGCGCAGGTCTACCTGTCGCGCACGCCGGAGCTGATGTTCGGCCCGTTCTCCGACTCGGTGCCGACGGGGCACCAGTTCGCCGCGACCGCGTTCCAGCGCTCGGCCGCGCTCTGCGGACAGTGCCACGACATCACGAACCCGGTGAAGAACCAGCGCGACGCCAAGACCGGCGCCGACCTCGGGCGGCGCTTCCCGATCGAGCGCACCTACCGCGAGTGGCAGCAGTCGGACTTCGCGCGCGCCGGGTCGCGCGACGCGGCGACCTGCCAGGCCTGCCACATGCCGCGCCCCGACCTCGACGGCGACGGCCGCGCCGACGCCGCCACCGCGTGCTCCTCCCCGCCCGGCCCGCGCGGGATCGCGACCGAGCTGCAGGGCCCCTACCGCACCCACGCCTTCCAGGGGGCGAACGTCTTCATGCTCGACCTGCTGGCGGGCGAATACGGCGCCCCGCTGCGCCGCACCGCGGCCTACGCCCAGGCCCGCTCCGCGACGCTCGACCTGCTGCAGAACCGGACCGCCGAGCTGCGGGTCAAGGCGCCGCCGCTGGTCTTCTCGGGCCGCTACCTCCCGGTCGACGTGCGGGTCACGAACCTCGCCGGGCACAAGTTCCCGACCGGCTACACCGAGGGGCGGCGGGCCTGGCTGGAGGTCGCCTCCGGGATCGACGCCGACCGCGACGGGACGCTCTCCGACGCCGAGGCCCACTGGTGGTCCGGGCGCTACGACGCGGCGACCGCGACGCTGGTCGAGGACGAGCACCTCAAGGTCTACGAGGCGCTGCACGGGGTGTTCGACTTCAACGGCGACGCTCGCTGCGACCTGGTCGACGCCACGACCGGACGCGCGATGTTCCACTTCGTGCTCAACGACTGCGTGGTCAAGGACAACCGGATCCCGCCCCGGGGCTTCCGCCCGGACGCCGAGACCGAGCCGGTCGGCGCGCGCTTCGCGAAAGACCCCGCGACCGGCGGCCTCGCGCACTGGGACGACACGCGCTACCCGGTCTGGATCCCGAGGGACGCCACCGGCCCGCTGCGGATCCGCGTCCGCCTCTGGCACCAGGTCGTGCCGCGCGAGTACGCCGAGTTCCTGGCCGCCGAGAGCCGCTCGACCTGCGACCCCTTCGACTACGGGTGCGACCCGACCGCGCCGGACGAGCGCCCGAACCGCGGCGAGAAGTTCGCGGCCCTCTGGGAGCAGTACGGCCGCTCGGCGCCGGTGCTGCTCGACGAGGCCTCGCTGCTCGTCGACGTCCGCCCCCGCTCCCAGTGGCTGTTCCGAAACCGGTGAAACCGGAAACCGGGTTCAGCTGCCGTAGGTCTCGCTAGCCGAACACGGACTCGAGCTTGACGTAGGCCGAGTGCATCGACTCTGCCGCGGCCTTCGCCTTGGCGGGGTCGCCCGTCGCCACCGCGGCGGCGAAGGCCTCGACCTCGCGGCCCAGCACCGCGCGGGCCTCCTCGTACGCGGCGGTCTTCGCCGCCATCCGCTCCGGCAGCGCGGCCTTGTCCAGCACGGCCATCTTCTCCTGGAGCTGCGGCACGGTCGCCTTGACCGCGGCCGCGTCGTAGGGGTCGAGCTGGTGGTGGTAGAGCTGGTAGAGCACCTGGTGGAACGCGTCGATCTCCTTCGTCACCGGGCGGATCGTGCGGACCAGCTTCTCGAACTGCGCGTGCAGCGCTTCCGCCGCCGCCAGCAGGCGCGCGTCGTCGCCGGCCGCGATCGCGGCCTCGTAGTCGGCGACCGTCTTCTGCAGCGCGGCCACCCCCTGGTCCCACGCTGCCTGCTTGTCGCGCAGGATCCCCGGCAGCTTGGCGGCCGCCACCTTGTCGGCGCCCGCCTTGACCTGCGGCGCCAGCGCCTTGAGCTGCGCCACGTCCTTGGCCGGCCAGGCCTCGTGCCAGATCGTGGCGATCACCTCGTGGTAGGTGAAGAGTTCGGGGACCTGCCAGCTCGTCTCGGTGTGGGCCGGAGGGGCGCCGGCCGGCATCTGCTCGGCGAGCGCAACGGGCGCAGTGGCAATAACCGCGCACAGGAGCGCGGTAAGAGCAATCCGGGAGGGTCGCATCGGTCGTCCTTCGGTGGGGGCGACGATTCTACCCGCACTCCAGCACGAACTTCCCGCCGCGCTCCGCCTCCTCCAGCGCCGCCCCCGCCTCGGCCAGCGGGAACGAGGCCTCGATCAGCGCGTCGAGCGGCAGCGGGTGGCGCGCGAGGAACTCGAGCGCAGCCGCGAACGATCCGCAGCGCGAGCCCTGCAGCCGGACCTCGTTCACGACCGCCCGCGTCAGGTCGAAGCGCGCCACCGGCTGCCCCGGCGTCGATTTCAGCGCGATCGTGCCGCGCGGCCGCACCAGGTCGAGCGCCGTCGCCAGCCCGTCGGCGCGGCCCGTCGCCTCGACCACCAGGTCCGCGCCGCAGCCGCCCGACAGCGCGCGCACCCGCTCCAGCAGCGCCGACGGCGCGGGGGCGAGCGGGTCGTCCGGCGCGACGCGCGCCCCGATCTCCGCGACCTCGACCTCCAGCCCGAACGCCGCGAGCCGCCGCCGCGTCCGCTCGCGCCCGACCGCGACCACCCGCGCACCGAGCCGCTCGGCGACCAGCGCGGCCAGCGCCCCCAGCCGCCCCGCTCCGAGCACGACGACCAGCTCCCCCGGCGCGACCGGCGAGAGCGCGAAGGCCTGCAGCGCGGCGGCGAACGGCTCGACCAGCACCGCCGCGTCGTCGTCCAGCGACTCCGGCAGCGCCACCAGCGTCCCCGCCGGG
>CAYZDB010000136.1:0-7455 GCA_964476985.1 uncultured Acidobacteriota bacterium
CCGGCCTCGCCGCTCCCGGCGATCGTCACGATCTCGCCGGTCTGTGGGTCCAGGCGCTTGATCCGGGGGTTGTCGCTGGCGGCGCCGTAGACCATCCCGTCCGGCCCGGCCGCGACACCCAGCGGGTGCTGCAGCTTGGCCGCCATCCCGCGCCCGTCGGCGTCGCCGAAGGAGAAGAGGTCCTGCGCGATCGGGCTCGCCCCGGCCAGCGTCACGACCTTCCCCGCGTCCAGGTCGACCGCGCGCACGCTCGACGACTCGCTGTCGGCGAAGACCAGCCGCCGCCCCGCGAGCGCCAGCCCCGACGGCTGCGCCAGCGCCGCGTTCCCCAGCGTCCCGTCCATACGCGCCTCGCGCCCGCTCCCCGCGAAGGCGCGCGCCGTCCCCGCCGCCAGGTCGATCGTCCAGACCTGGTGCGTCCCGGCCATCGCGACGAACAGCGTCGAGCCGTCGAGCAGCACGTCCCACGGCGAGGCCAGGTTCAGCTTCGTGGCCGGGCCGCCGCCGACGCGGTCGTACCCCTGCCGGCCCGTCCCGGCGATCGTCGTCACCGTCCGCGCCGCCAGGTCCACGCGGCGCACCGCGTGGTTGCCGGTGTCGGCGACGAACAGCGCGCCGTCCCCCAGCGCCAGCCCCTGCGGCGTGGTGAACCGCGCCGCGGCGTACGGCCCGTCGGCCAGTCCCGGCCCCGCGCCGCCGATCGTCTCGAGCACCGTCCCGTCGAGCCCCAGCACCACGATCCGGTCGTGCGACGAGTCGGCGACGAACAGCCGCCCGCCCGCGGCGTCGACCGCGATCTTCCCGGGGAACGACAGCTCGCCCGGCGCGACCTTCGCCCGCTCGAGCGCCAGCGGCAGCGGTTTCGGCGCCAGCTTGCCGCGCTCGCGGTACAGCTCCAGCGAGACCGCGATCAGCTTCTCCAGCTGGTCGCGGTGCCCCTCGCCCGACATCGCCGACAGCACGTAACCGTCCGGCCCGACCAGCATCAGCGTCGGCCAGGCGTTGGCGCCGTAGCGCTGCCAGATGTCGAACCCCGGGTCGCTGACCACCGGGTGCTCGATCCCGTAGCGCAGCACCGCCTGCCGGATGTTGTCCGCGTCGCGCTCGTTCTCGAACTTCGCCGAGTGGATCCCGACCACCGCGAACGGCTCGTCCCGGAAGCGGTCCTCCAGGTACTTGAGGTCGGGCAGGATGTGGATGCAGTTGATGCAGCAGAAGGTCCAGAAGTCGAGCAGCACGACGCGCCCCGCCAGGTCCTCCTTCAGCGAGAGCGGCCGGCTGACGTTGAGCCAGTCCTTCCCCGCGCCGAACTCGGGGGCGCGGATCCCCTGGCGGATGCTGCGCTCGATCGTGTCCTTGACCTGGGTGCGCTCGAACTCGTTCATCTCGGGCATGGTCGCTTTCGGGGGTGGGGGAGGGGTGGGCGCGGAGCACGCGGCGGCCGGGACGGCGAGGGCCGCCGCGGCGAGGCCCGCGCGCAGGAGCAGCGGATCAGGCAGGAGGCGCAAGGTACCCCAGCGCTTCCTGGTTGCCGCCGTCCATGTCGACGTTGAGCACGAGGCCGCCGCTGGCGCGCGGCACGTCGACGACCTTGATCACCGGGGCCAGGTCGGCCAGCTCGGGGACCAGCTCGGCGAACAGGTTGTGGTGGTCGCGCAGGAAGGCGTCGTTGAAGTCGGTCCCGGCGTCGTCGGGGTAGAGCGGCAGGTAGCGGATGTCGGACTCGACCAGGTCCTGGAAGAAGTGGGTCCCGAACGAGACCTCCGGGACCTGGCCCCCCTTCAGCCGCGCGATCTCGACCAGCATCCGCGCGTTGTTGATGTCCGCGTAGCCGACCTTCACGCCCAGCCGCATGTCGTTCGAGCCCCAGCGGCCCGGGCCCATCAGCACGAACGTCCGCTCCCGGAGCCGCTCGTTCAGCAGGCCCACGGCGTGCGCGACGCGCTGGCGGTCCTGCATCGACGGGAGCTGGTCGTAATCGCGCGGGTCGACCAGCACGACGACGTCGATCGCGTGGACCGAGCCGTTCTGCACGTTGCGCGAGGCGCTGAAGATCCGCCGGTCGGACGGAACGTTGCGCGGCACGCGGACCGCGACCTCCTCCTCGTGCCAGGCCTGCGGCCGGGCCTGGAGCAGGTAGAAGCGCTCGCCGTCGAAGGCGAACTCGATGTCCATCGGCACGCCGTAGGAGCGCTCGAGCGTGGTCAGGATCCAGCGCAGCAGCGCCGGGATCTCGCTCTCCGAGGCCCAGCGGTCGAAGGTCAGGACCAGCTTCGACGGCGGCCGGTCGATCCGCGAGGTCGTGGGCTTGCGGATCTCGAAGTCGGTGTCGATCGAGACCACCTGGTCCAGCCCGGAGAACGCGCCGTGCTGCAGGAGGTCGACGAACGAGACGGTCTCGAAGCGATCCTTCTCGATGTTGATCACGTCGACGTGGCGCTGCGAGTAGCGGCGGACCTCGGCGGCGGAAGCGACCGGCCGGAGCGTCGGCAGCCCCAGGGCGACCATCCGCGGGTAGTCCGACGCGACGCGGTCCACCGCGCGCGTCCCCAGCCCGAAGACGATCCGCGCCAGGCCGTCGTCGCGCTGGATCCGCGGGCTCCAGCGGTACTCGTTGCGCGAGAAGGCCACGCCCGCCCAGTTGGGCAGCAGGTAGGGCCCGTAGCGCCGCCCCACCACCTTCTGGATCAGCACGGCCATCGAGTCGTCGTAGTCGATCAGGTCGTGGCGCCGGCGGTAGCTGATCGGATCGGGCGCGAAGATGCTGGCGTAGACCTCGGCGATTGCGCCGGTCAGCTGCGCCAGGCGCTGCTCGATCGGCCCCTGGTTGGCGAGGAAGACGCTGCGGTACTTGCCCGCGAACGAGGCGCCGAAGCGGTCCTCCAGCAGGCTCGACGAGCGCACGATCAGCGGCGACGGCCCGACCCGCTCCAGCAGCTTGCGCAGCCGGTCCAGGATGTGGCCGGGGAACTGGCCGTTCTTGAAGAGGTTCAGGACGACCGGGTACTCCTGCCGGATCGTGTCGATCGGCTTGTACTTCTGCCCCAGGAACTCCTTGAGCTGGTTGTGATCCATGTACTGCTCGATCGCATCCGAGCGCAGGAAGTACGACTCCGGCAGGTGGATCGGGATCTTCGGCGCGTGCGGGTCGTCCTGCCGCGCGCGCTCGAGCACCAGCCCCGCCAGCATGATCCCCGCGGCCTTGCCGCCGATCCGCCCCATCCCGTGGTCGTCGCCCACGATCCGGTCGATCAGCCCCTCGAAGTCGCGGATCCGGAAGTAGTTCTTGGCGACGCGGATGAACTCGAGCTGGTCGGAGATGAAGTGCCGCGTCAGCGCGACCCGCACCCCGAGCGACTCCCACTCCGGGATCGCGGTCTGGCCCTCGGGCAGCCGGCAGAAGCGGTGCACCGCCTCGGCCAGCAGCCGGAACGAGACCTGGGAGAGGTTGGCGATCTCCTCCAGGCTCTGCGCTTCCTCGCGCTTGCGCGTCAGGTTGACCAGGTCGTCGATCTCGTCCGGCGACAGCGTCTCGGCCGCGCGCTCCAGCGTGACCTTCTCGATCTCGGCGCGCTCCAGCTCGTCCCAGCGGTGCGCGAGCTGGACGTTGTCGTCCTTCGCGCTCTCGGCCGCGTGTTCCAGCGGGCGGCCGATCCGGCGCCGCGCCTCGGCGTAGATCTCGTCGATCGTCACGACGCCGCGGCTGTGCAGCGCCACCATCAGCGCCCGGCTGATCTTCTCCGCGAGGGCGGGGAAGACCGAGAAGGCGTGCTCGATGCGCTGCCGGCTGTTGGCGGGGTCGTGGACCGGGGGTGTCATCCGGAGGGGGCTCCTGGGGGGCGGGAAAGTTACCAGCGAACCGGGCGCGGGTGCTACATTGCCGCCCCCCGGGCTCCCGGCCCGGCCCGCGGCGAAAGGAAACGACGATGAGCGATCTCAAGGACCGGCACTGCCGGCCGTACGAGGGGGCGTCGGAGGGGAAACTCTCCCCGGCCCGCGTCCAGGAGCTGCTCGGACAGGTTCACGGCTGGCGCGTCGACGCCGACGGCGCCGGGATCCGGCGCGAGTTCCGCTTCCCCGACTTCTACCGGACGATGAACTTCATCAACGCGGTGGCCTTCATCGCCAACGCCGAGGACCACCACCCCGACGTCGAGCTGGGCTACAACTACGCGCGCGTGCGGTTCTCCACGCACTCGGTGGACGGGATCTCCGAGAACGACTTCATCTGCGCCGCGAAGATCGACGCGCTGGTCGGCTGAGCCGGGGGGCCGGCCGCCGGCCGCGCCGCCGGCCGCGTCACCCGGCGGGCGGAATGGCGACCCCAACGGGATTTGAACCCGTGTCGCGAGCTTGAAAGGCTCGTGTCCTGACCTGGCTGGACGATGGGGTCGCTCGGACCGTGACGCCCGCCGCCTGGCGGCGGGCGAGGGAAGTATAGGAACCGTGCCCGGGGTGTCAACGCGCGGGGCCCGGCCGGCCGTGGACCCTCCCCCCAGTGAGACTACAATCCGCCCCGTGACGATCCGTTCCGCCCACCCCGTCGCCGCCGCCCTCGCCGCGATCCTGCTGCTCGCCGCCGCGTCGGGCACGGGGGCCGGCGCCCAGACGCCGCCTCCCGCCGCCCCCCCGGCCGCGCCCCCGTCCCCCGCGGCCCCGCCGCCTCCCGCCGCCCCCGCCGCCTTCCGGGTGGTGCTCGACCCGGGCCACGGCGGGACCGAGGACGGCGCGATCGGCCCCTCCGGCCTCAAGGAAAAGGACCTCGCGCTGGACATGGCGCGCCGCCTCGCGGCCCTGCTCCGGGCCGACGGTTTCGAGGTCGTGCTGACCCGCGAAGGGGACGACGGCCCGACGCTCGACCAGCGGGCCGAGGTCGCGAACGTCCAGCGCGCCGACGTCTTCGTCTCGCTGCACGCCAACGCCTCGCGCTCGTCGAAGGCGCGCGGCGCCGAGACCTACTTCCTGTCGCGCCACGCGACCGACGACGCGGCGCGCACCGTGGCCGCGATCGAGAACGACGCGGCCGGCCTCGGCGACGACCCCGCCGCCGCCGCGGCCCCCGCCGCCGGCGACCCCGCGATCCCGCTGATCCTCTGGGACATGGCGCAGACGATCTACCTCGAGCAGAGCGCGCAGCTCGCCGAGATCGTGCAGCGCGAGCTGAACGGCGCGCTGGGGATCACCGACCGCGGCGTGCGGCAGGCGCCGTTCCGCGTGCTGGTCGGGGCCACGATGCCGGCGGTGCTGGTCGAGCTGGGCTTCCTCACCAACCCCGAGGAGGAGAAGCGCCTGGCCGACGGCGAGTACCGCCGCAAGCTGTCCGAGGCGCTGGCCGCCGCGCTGAAGCAGTACCGCGCCCGGGTCGGCGCGCGCGGCGCCGCGGCCGGGACGGCGCGGTGAACCGCCGGTCCGCCGCCGCGCTGGGGCTGGCCGCGGGCGTCGTCGGCGGGCTGCTGATCCTGGCGGGCTTCGGCCTCTCGTCGTGCGGGCGCGGGACCCGCGGGCGGGCGGACGGCGCGGGCGCTGCGCCCGGAAGCGCCGGCGCCCCGGCGCCCGTCGCGCCCCCCGACACCGAGGTCCCCTACCGCGAGGTGACGATCTACCTGCGCGCCCCCGGCGAGGCGCTGGCGCTGGCCGCGGTGCCGGCGCGGATCGTCGACTTCCCGTCGCCGGTCGAGCGGGCGCGGCAGATCGCGCGGCTGGTGCTGGACGGCGTGCCCGACGCGGCGGGAGCGGTCGCCCCGGTGCGCCCCGGCGTCCGGCTGCGCGAGGCGCTGATCGACGACCGCGGCATCGCGTGGGTCGACCTGGACGGGCCGAGCCTGCGCGCGGTCGGTGGTTCCGACGAGGAGCTGGCGCTGGTCGCGGCGCTGTCGCGCTCGCTGAACGAGAACCTGGAGGAGGTCGCCCGCGTCGGGTTCCTCGTCTCGGGAGAGCCGGCCGAGACGCTGGCGGGGCACGTCGACGCGACGCGCACCTACACCGGCTACGAGTGGCCGGGGCCGCCGACACCGGCCTCGCTGCTGCCGCCGACGCCGGCAGTGCCCTCCGACGAGTCCACCGCCGCCCCGCAGGCCGCACCGTGAAGTGGGGCGTCTTCGACTCCGGCGTCGGCGGCCTGACGGTCGTCCACGCGCTGAAGGAGCTGCTGCCGGACGACCCGCTCGACTACCTCGGCGACACGGCGCGCGTCCCCTACGGCATCCGCTCGGTCGAAACGGTGCGGCGCTACGCGCGCGAGGCGGCGGAGTTCCTGGCGGGGCGCGGCGCGGACGGACTGATCGTGGCCTGCAACACCGCGTCGGCGCTGGCGCTGGACGTCTTCCGCGAGATCTTCCCGGGGCCGGTCCTCGGCGTGGTCGAGCCGGGCGTGCAGGAAGCGCTGGCCGCGACCGCCGGCGGGAAGGTCGGAGTGATCGGCACGCCGGCGACGATCCGCTCCGACGCCTACGGCCGCCGGCTGCGCGAGCTGCGGCCGGGGATCGAGGTCCACTCCGCGGCCTGCCCGCTCTTCGTGCCGCTGGCCGAGGAAGGCTGGACCGAGGGCGAGATCCCGGCGCTGGTGGCCGAGCGCTACCTGGCGCCGCTGCGCGCGCACGGGATCGACGCGCTGGTGCTGGGCTGCACCCACTACCCGCTGCTGGCGGCGACGATCGCGCGGACGATGGGACCGGGCGTCACGCTGGTCGACTCGGCCGCGGCGGTGGCGCGCGCGGCCGCGGCGCACGAGGGGAAGCCGGCGGTGCCGCCGGCCGGCCGCGGCGCGGCAACGGGCGGCGGGCTGCTGCGGCCCGGCCGCGACCGGATCTTCGTCACCGATCCGGGCGGCTCGTTCCGGGGCGTGGCGGATCGGTTCCTGGGTGCGCCGCTGCCGGAGCCGGAGGTCGCGGTGCTGGGGCCGCACGCCTGACCCGCGCGGCGGCCCCGCCTGTCGCCGCTACTCCAGCGCGAAGTTCACGGTCACGGTGAAGTAGACCGCGACCGGCTTGCCGTCGAGCGTGGCCGGTGCGTATCGCCACCTCGATACTGCGTCCACGGCTGCCGCTGCAAGGTCTTCACACCCCTCTGGAACCGAGAGGAGTACCGGCGCGCGCACGTGCCCCTCGGCATCGACCACGGCCTGCACGATCACCCTTCCCTGGCGCCCCTCCTTCTTCGCCGTCGACGGATAGGAGGGATCGACCTTCTCGATCAGGCGCGGTGGCTCGACGGGAGGGCGCGCGAGCTTGATCACCTCGTTCTGCTCAACGCGCCGCTCGGCTTCGATCGGGGCAAGCGCCGTCACAGCCAGCACGACCCACTCGCCGGGAAGTGGCGACGGTGCCGCGATCGCGACCGTGCGCTGCGAGGCCGCAAGCACCCGCGCCTCGGCCAGCGCCTCGCCGCCGCCTACCGGCAATAGCTCGAGCGTCAGGTCGTGCGGCGCGTGCTCGTCGGACGGCGCCTTGCCGGTGA
>CAYZDB010000137.1:0-7411 GCA_964476985.1 uncultured Acidobacteriota bacterium
CCAGATCCTGCAGCTGGCACTCGCCGCCCTGGTCGCAGATCGGGCAGTCCAGCGGGTGGTTGATCAGCAGGAACTCCATCACCGCCCGCTCCCACTCCTTCGTCTTCTCGGATTGCGTGAAGACGACCATCCCCTCGGCCACCGCCGTGTTGCAGGCGATCACGGGCTTGGGGAACTTCTCGACCTCGACCAGGCAGATCCGGCAGTTGCCGGCGATCGAGAGCGCGGGGTGGTAGCAGTAGTAGGGGATCTCGATCCCCGAGGCCAGCGCGGCCTGGAGGATCGTCGTCCCGTCGGGAACGGTGAGCTGCCGGCCGTCGATGGTGAGCGTGGGCATGTCGTCTTCCCCGGCCGGCTACTGCGACGCCACGGCCGAGCGGCCGTGCCGGATGTAGTGCAGGAACTCGTCGCGGAACTTCCTCACGAACGACAGCGCCGGCATCGCCGCCGCGTCGGCGAGCGGGCAGATCGTGGTGCCGTTCATCATGTGGCCGGCGGCCGACTCGATCGTCGCCAGGTCGGCCTCGGTCCCCTCGCCGCGCCGGATCCGGGCGATGATCTTCTCGATCCAGCCCGTCCCCTCGCGGCAGGGTGTGCACTGGCCGCAGGACTCGTGCGAGTAGAAGTGCGCGGTGCGCTCGGCGACCAGCACCATGTCGGTGCCGTCGTCCATCGCGTAGGCCGCGGCCGAGCCCAGCATCGAGCCGCGCTTGGCCAGCGAGTCGAAGTCCATCCGCAGGTCGACGCACTCGTCGGCGGTCAGCACCGGGACCGACGATCCGCCCGGCACGAAGGCCTTCAGCTTGCGGCCGTGGCGCAGCATCCCGCCGCCGTGCTCGAAGATCAGCTCCTCGGCCGTGACCGTCATCGGCAGCTCGAAGACGCCCGGGTTCTTGACGTGGCCAGACAGGCAGTAGAGCTTGGGCCCGGTGTTCCGCTCGTCCGGCCCGATCGACTTGAACCAGTCGACGCCGCGCTCGACGATGAACGGGACGTTGCACAGCGTCTCGACGTTGTTGACCGTCGTCGGCTTGCCGTAGACGCCGTACTGCGCCGGGAAGGGGGGCTTCAGCCGCGGGTTGCCGCGGCCCCCTTCCAGCGAGTCCATCAGCGCGGTCTCCTCGCCGCAGATGTAGGCGCCGGCGCCGCGGTGCACGAGCATCTCGCAGTCGAAGCCGCTCCGGAGGATGTTCTTCCCCAGCAGCCCGGCGGCGTAGGCCTCCTGGACCGCCTCCTCGAGCCGGCGGAAGGGGAAGACGTACTCGCCGCGGATGTAGACGAAGACGTGGCTGGCCCGGATCGCCCAGGCCGAGATCAGGCAGGACTCGATCAGGAGGTGCGGATCGAGCTCCATCAGGTAGCGGTCCTTGAAGGTCCCCGGCTCCGACTCGTCGGCGTTGACGACCAGGTAGTTGGGCCGCTCGAGCGTCGGCTCCTTGGGCATGAAGCCCCACTTCACGCCGGTGGAGAAGCCGGCCCCGCCGCGCCCGCGCAGCCCGGAGGCCTTGACCATCTCGACGATCGCGGCGGGCTCCAGCGTCAGGGCCCGGGCGATCGCCTCGTACCCGCCGCGCCGGCGGTAGACCTCGAGCCGGTGCGAGTTCTCGATCCCGAAGTTCCTGGTGAGGAAGCGCTCCATCCGTCGGCTCCGGTTCTATTCGACGTAGACGCGGTGCGGGCCCGGACCGGGCTTCGGCTGCTCGCCGCGGGCCAGGGCGTCGAGGATCTCGTCGGTGCGGGCGATGTCCATGTCCTCGTAGTAGTCGTCGTTGACCTGGACTACCGGCGCGGTCCCGCACGACCCGAGGCACTCGACGGTGACCAGCGTGAACATCCCGTCCGGCGTGGTCTCGCCGACCTCGACCCCCAGCTTCTGCTTGAGGTGGGCCAGCAGCGGGTCCGAGCCGCGCAGCATGCAGGAGACCGTGGTGCAGACCTGGACCACGTGCTTTCCCGCCGGGGCGGTGCGGTACATCGTGTAGAAGGTCGTGATCCCGTGCACGAACGACGGCGTCAGGCCCAGCCGCGCCGCGATCCACTGCTCGGCCTCGAGCGGGATGTGGCCGACCTTCTCCTGGACCAGCCACAGGAGCGGCATGACCGCCCCGCGCGGCTGGGGATACCTGGCCACCAGTTCGGCGACCTGCTTCTCGAAGTCGGGTCCGTACACCTGGGTCCCTCTCAGGCGGCGGCGCGCGCGCGCGGCCGCGCCGGCGTCACCTGTCGACCTCGCCCATCACGGGATCGAGACTGCCGATGATCGCGATGATGTCGGCGATCATCGCCCCGACCGCCGCCTTCTCGATCGTCTGCAGGTTCACGAAGGCGCCGGTCCGCATCCGCAGCCGGTAGGCGGCCGGTCCGCCGTCGTGCACCAGGTAGAACCCCAGCTCGCCCTTGGGCGACTCGATCGCGTGGTAGACCTCGCCCTTCGGCGCCTTGACCCCCTCGGTGATGATCATGAACTGGTAGATCAGGTCCTCCATCGAGGTCAGGACCTTCTCCTTGGGGGGCAGCACGACGCCCGGGGCGTCGGCGTGGATCGGGCCGTCGGGCATCCGCGCCAGCGCCTGCTCGCAGATCCGCACCGACTGCCGCATCTCCTCCATCCGGACCAGGTAGCGGTCGAAGACGTCGCCGACCGTCCCGGTCGGGATCTCGAAGTCGTAGGTCTCGTAGTCGAGGTAGGGCTGGGCCTTGCGCAGGTCCCACTCGACGCCCGAGGCGCGCAGCACCGGCCCCGTGACCGACTGCGCGATCGCGTCCTCGGCCGACAGCACGGCGATGTTCTCGGTGCGGTTGCGCCAGATCTGGTTGTTGGTCAGGAGCCCGTCCGACTCGTCGATCTTGGCGCGGCACTGCGGCAGCCACTCGCGCACGGCGTCGAGCCAGCCCGGCGGGATGTCGCGGGCCATGCCGCCGATCCGCGGGTAGCTGGTCGTCAGCCGCGCCCCGGTCAGCCACTCGAACAGGTCGTAGAGCATCTCGCGCTGCTGGTAGGTGTAGAAGAAGACCGTCCCCGCGCCGATGTCGAGCGCGTGGGTCCCCAGCCACAGCAGGTGGGCCGACAGCCGCGACAGCTCGCAGAGCAGCACGCGCAGCACGCGGGCCCGCGGCGGGACCTCGATCCCCAGGAGCTTCTCGACCGCCAGGACGTAGCCGATGTTGTTCGAGATCGGCGAGAGGTAGTCCATCCGGTCGGTCCACGTGATGAACTGGTGCAGCGTCTTGTTCTCGGCGATCTTCTCGAAGCCGCGGTGCAGGTAGCCGAGGTCGGCGCGGCAGTTCACGACGATCTCGCCGTCCAGCTCGAGGACCAGGCGCAGCACCCCGTGCGTGGCGGGGTGGCTCGGGCCCATGTTGAGCCAGATCGTCTCCCGGGGGGGGTGCGGGGCGGGGCTGTGGGCCATTTCGCTCATGCGGCCTTCGTTGCGGCCGCGCGTCCAGCGCGCGGCGTCGGTCTCAGTACTTGAGGGGGAAGTCCTTCCGGAGCGGCCACTCGCCGAAGTCCTCCGGCATCAGGATGCGGCGCAGGTCGGGGTGGCCGTCGAAGACCACGCCGAACATGTCGTAGCACTCGCGCTCCAGCCAGCCGGCGCCGGGCCAGAGCGGGACGACGCTCGGGACCTTCGGTTCCGGGCCGGCGCTGGCCTTGACCCGCAGCCGGACGTTGCGCGACATCGAGTAGAGGTGCCAGACGATCTCGAACGGCTGCGGCCGCGCCGGCCAGTGCACGGCCGTGACGTCGGTCAGCATGTCGAAGCGGGTCTCCGGCGCGTCGCGCAGGAAGGCCATCACGTCCTCGACCGCGTCCAGGGCGATCACGATCGTCGTCTCGCCGCGGAAGTCGGCGGAATCGAGCACCGCGCCCGGGAATTCGGCCTTCAGGCGCGCGACGGTGTCGGGACCGTCCCAGCGGCCGTACACGCGGCCCCCCGCGGCTCCGGCGTCCATCTCAGCGGTCCCAGTCCAGGGCGCCGCGGCCCCAGGCGTAGGCGAACCCGGCGACCAGGATCGCGATGAAGACCAGCATCTCGATCAGCACGAACCAGGCGCCCGCCGTCCCGACCTGGTTCTTCAGCTCGACCGCCCAGGGGTAGAGGAACACCGCCTCGATGTCGAACAGGATGAAGAGCATCGCGACCAGGTAGAACTTGACCGTGAAGGGGTGGCGGGCCGACTCGAACAGCCGGCTGCCGCACTCGTACGGCGTCGAGTCGGTCGTGCGGATCCGGGGCCGCCCGGCCACCGCCGAGAGCAGGATGATCGCTCCCGGGATCACGACCGCGAGGCAGAGCAGGACGAGCAGCGTGAAGGTGTTGTAGGTCAGCACCATGAGGCGAGGGTTCCTTGAGGGTTGGCAAAGCGCCCAAAATCCACGCTGACAAGGCTTTGGATGCTACCAACCCGCGGCGGGGGGTGTCAATTCGCGAAACGCCGCGGAATGCGCGGAAAAGAGCGCGTCGGCCCACGTTTCGAGCTCGCGCACGCGGGCCGCGATGCGGGCCGTGAAGACGCTGTAGGCCACGAGCGCAGGCGCGGCGACGGCGAGTCCGGCGAAGGTCGCGAAGAGCGCGCGCCGGATCAGCGTGCCGAGCAACTCGGGCTTGTCGAGACCGGTGGCCGAGAGGAGCGAAAACGCGTCGAGCATCGCCGCGATGGCGCCGAAGTAACCGAGCAGGGCGGCGAGATTAGCGACGAGCGCGAGCAGCCAGACGCCGCGCTCGAGGCGGCCGATCTCGCGCCCCGCGGCCGACTCGAGGCCGGCGTGGAGCCGGTCCTCGCCGGCCCCCCAGGCAACCCCCGCAGCGTCGGTCAGGGCGGCGGGGCCGGGGCCGGCGTCCCGGCCGCGGGAGCGGGCAACCTCGATTTGACCCTCGTTCAGCAGCGCGGCGACCGCGCGCGCCTGGGTCCGGGCGTTCGCCTCGGCCGGCGGGCGCCGGCCGGAGAGCAGGACGCGCGCCCGCTCCAGCGAGACCACGACGGCGACGGTCGCGAGGACCGCGATCCCCGCCAGGAAGGCGCCGATCCAGCCGCCGAAGGGCATCGCCTGCGGCTCCCCCGGCGCGCCCCGCCCGTCCGCTCGACCTAGCGGGTGCTCGCCGTCCCCGCCATCGCCTGCTCGAGGTCGATCCCGCGGTCCTTGAGCAGCGTACCGGTGACGCGCGCGAGGAACGAGACGCTCTTGTTGTAGGTCACGACCGCGAGGTTCTCGCGGGTCTCGGCGTCGCGCAGGTCGTTCTGCGTCTGGACCACCCGGAAGGCGATCGACAGGCCGTTCTCGTAGCGCTTCTGCTCGGCCTCGACCTTCTTCTTCTGCAGCGCGACGTTGGCCCGCGCCGCCGTGATCTGCTCCGACGCGGTTTCGATGTCGCGCGCGGCCTGGCGGACCTGCACCCGGATCCGCTCGCGCTCGGTGTCGATGCTCATCTGCTGCTGGTCCAGCGCGATCTTCGTCCGCGCGTACTGGGACTTGGCGGCGCGGTTGCCGACCGGGAGGCTGAGGAACAGGCCGACGCGCCAGGCGTTGTTGTCGGTGGTGCCGATCTCCTTGAACAGGTCGGTGCGGGACTCGCCCTGGAACTCATAGAGCGTCCCGGACTCGGTCAGGCTGAAGGGCGTGCCGCAGAGCGCGAACGGGTTGTTGGGATCGTTGCCGCAGAGGTACTGGTTGAACCCCTCGATCGTGGTCGAGACCGTGCGCTGGTCGTAGGTGTAGTTGTTCCCGAAGGTCCCGTAGGAGAACTGTGCCGACAACTCGGGCTTGAGCTGGTTGTCGCGGTAGCGCTCCTCCAGCTCGAGGTTCTGCTTCTGCAGGTCCGCGATCGTCAGCTCGGGGCGGTTCTTCATCGCGGTCTCGATCAGCGCCTCGACGTCCAGCGTCGGCCGCTGGAAGGCCAGCTGGTCGGTCGGGACGATCTCGCGGCTCCAGAGCGGCGCGTCCCGGGGGACGTTCATCAGCTGGCGCAGCTGGTCCTCGAGGTTCCCGACCAGGCCGGTGCTGGTGATCACCGCCTCCTGCCGCGCCGCGACCTCGGCCTCGGCCGTCGTGACCTCGATCGGCGCCACGGTCCCGACCTCGACCTTGATCTTGGTCTGTCGCAGCAGGTCCTCGGCCAGTGCGAGCGACGACTTGGCGACCTCGACCTGGCGCCGCGCGCCGACCAGGTTCCAGTAGGACTGCTCGACCAGGTTCACCGTCGTGAGCAGGCCCGTCACCAGCTGCTGCTCGCTGATCGCCAGGTTGTTCTTGGCCTGCTCGATCGCGGTGCGGTTGATCGCGAGGCCGAAGTTGCGCAGCAGCGGCTGGTTCCAGGTGAAGATCATCGAGCCCTGGTAGTCGTCGGGAACGAGGCCGAAGCGCGTGATCGCGAGCGGGCGGAAGTTGGCGGTCGTCTCGTTGTAGTCGAAGGCCAGCGAGTAGTTGCCGCCCCACGACAGCGGGTTGAGCCACTCCGCCCCGACGTCCCAGCCCTCGGTGGAGAGCGGCGAGAAGTCGCTGGAGGGCTCCTGCTTGCGGTAGTTGTACCCGGCGGTCGCGTTGAAGGTCGGGTCGAAGAACGACTCCGCGAGCGTGATCGACTGCTCGGCCTGCGGCGGGTTGAGCCGCTCGACCTTCAGGTCGAGGTTGCGTTCGATCGCCTGGGCGACCGCTTCGCCGAGCGACAGCCGGAGGGGTTCGGCTCCGGCGGACTGGGCGGGGGCGGCGGGGCCCAGCGCGGCGAGCGCGCCGGCGGCGAGCAGGATGACGACGGCCTTCGGGACGTTCATGGGGCGCTCTCTCCTGGTGATCACGGGCTGGCCGGTTCCGGACCACGGGTCGAGCGCCCCGCGGTTCCGGGTCCGGATGTCGGAGACGATGACGCATCGCGGGGAAAAAGGGTTGCCCCGGCGAGCAACTCTTCCGACCGGTGGCAGGCCGCGCGGTGTCGAGCGGTCACCTCCCGGAGGGCGGGCGCTTCGGCCCGGCAGCGGTCGGTCGCGATCGGGCAGCGGGGGTGGAAACGGCAACCCGGCGGGAGCTCCGCGGGGGAGGGGGCCTCGCCCGGGATCGGCATTCGGATCCGGCGCGCGACCTCAGGATCCGGGGGCGGCGACGACGCGAACAGGGCCTGGGTGTAGGGGTGGAGCGGGCGGGAAGCCAGCGCCGCGGCCGGCCCCTCCTCGACGATCCGCCCCAGGTACATCACGGCGATCCGGTCGCAGAGGTGCGCCACCAGCGCCAGGTCGTGGGCGATGAACAGGTAGGCCATCCCGTGCCGGCGCTGCAGCTCGACCAGCAGGTTGAGGATCTGGGCCTGGACCGAGACGTCGAGCGCCGAGACCGGCTCGTCGCAGACCAGGAAGTCCGGGCGCAGGGCCAGCGCCCGGGCGATCCCGATCCGCTGCTTCTGCCCGCCCGAGAACTCGT
>CAYZDB010000138.1:0-7334 GCA_964476985.1 uncultured Acidobacteriota bacterium
TCGAGCCGGCGCCGCTCGAGATCGAGACCGAGGATCCGCGCCTGCGCCGCGCCGGGCAGGTCGCGTCGGAGCGCGCGCGCTTCGACCTGGGACCGCACGGCAAGGTGATCGGGGAGGGGCTTGGCACGCTGCCCCCGGGCTACGACCTGACCTTCGTGCGCGGACTGATCCGCGACCCGAACCACCTCGTCGCGGTCTGGGACATCAACGACGAGGTCGCGATCGCCGCGGCCGAGTCGATCGGCTGGGACCGCGTCGGGCTGCGCGTGCTCGACGAGTCGGGCCGCGTGCTGGTGCAGGAACTGGTCGGCGGTCGCGGCGGCACCTACCACGTCCGCGTCGGGCGCCCCGGGCGCACGGTGCGCGTGGCGGTCGGGATCGACCGGCCCGACGGCTTCTTCCTGACGCTGGCGCGCTCGGCTCCGGTCCGGATGCCGGCCGACGCGCCGGCCGGGACCTTCGAGCCCTACCAGGAGATCCGGATCCCGGCGCGCCTCGACCGCCGCACGCTGCTGCGCTCCGAGCCGCCGGCGCGCCCCGGCCAGCGCGGCCCGCGCCGCACCGCGCCCGCGGCGCGGCTGCACGAGCGGCTGCTGATGGCGCTGCGCGTGCTTCCCGGCGACTTCTGGATCAGCAAGGACCACGAGCTGTGGCGCGCCTTCGCGCTGTCGGAGGCCGCGCGCGAGAGCGCCGCGGAGGACTGGCCCGAAGCGTTCCACGAGGCGGGCGCGGCGGGCGACGCGGGCCCGCGCGCCGGCGCGCCCGGCTCGTCCGGCGAGTCGATCACTTCGCCTGCGGGCTGGAGCGCGTCGGGCCCGGTCGAGGAGGCCCCGACCTCGCCCGGAGCGGCCGGCCGCTGGCCCTCCGGCGCCGGGCACGACGGCCGCTGAAATGGAACGCGGCGCGTTCGTCCTGCTGCTGCACGCGCACCTCCCCTGGGTCCGCCACCCCGAGCTGCCGTTCTTCCTCGAGGAGCACTGGCTGTTCGAGGCGGTGGCGGAGACCTACCTGCCGCTGATCGAGTCGTTCCGCGCGCTCGAGCGCGACAGCGTCCCGTTCCGCGTCACGCTCGACGTCTCGCCGACGCTGGCCTCGATGCTGGCCGACCCGCTGCTGCAGCGCCGCACCGAGCACTACCTGCTGCGCCTGCTGGAGCTCCTCGAGAAGGAGCGGGTCCGCACCCGGGACGACGGCGGGATCGGCCCGGTGGTCGAGTTCTACCGCGACCGGCTGGGGCGCCTGCTGCACCTCTACCGCGACGTGATCGGCCGCGACGTCGTCGGCGAGCTGGCGCGGCTGGAGCGCGAGGGGATGCTGGAGCTGGCGACCTGCGCCGCGACCCACCCGCTGCTGCCGATGCTGATGGACCGGCCGGAGCTGGTGCGGGGACAGGTCCGGACCGCGGTCCGCGAGCACAAGCGCCTGTTCGGCCGGGCCCCCCGCGGGATCTGGCTGCCCGAGTGCGCCTACGCCCCGCCCCTCGACCGCTACCTGGCCGAGGCCGACCTGAAGTGGTTCTGCCTCGACGCGCACGGTCTCGAGTACGCCCGGCCGACGCCGCGCTACGGCGTCCACCAGCCGGTCTACACCGAGTACGGCGTGGCCGCCTTCGCGCGCGACCTCGAGCCCTCGCGCCAGGTCTGGTCGTCGCAGACCGGCTACCCGGGCGATCCGCTCTACCGCGAGTTCTACCGCGACGTCGGCTGGGACCTGCCGCACGACTACGTGGCCCCGTACATCGATCCCGACGGGACGCGGATGTTCACCGGCCTGAAGTACTACCGGGTCACCGACCGCAAGGGGTCGCACCGCGAGCCGTACCACCCGGGCTGGGCCCACCGCCGCGCCGACGATCACGCCGGCCACTTCTTCGACAGCCGCGTGGCCGAGGCGCGCGCCCTGACCGCCCGCTACGGCCGGCCGCCGGTGATCGTCGCGCCGTTCGACGCCGAGCTGTTCGGCCACTGGTGGTTCGAGGGGCCGTGGTTCATCGAGCTGCTGCTGCGCAAGCTGGCCTTCGACCAGGAGGTGATCGCGGCGATGAGCCCGTCCGACGTGCTGGAGGCCCGCCCCGGCCAGCAGGTCGTCGCGCTCGAGCCGTCGAGCTGGGGCGCCGGCGGCTTCTACGACGTCTGGCTCTCGCCCGCGACCGAGTGGATGCTGCCGCACGTCGCGGGAGTCGGCGAGCGCTTCGTCAAGCTGCTCGACGAGTTCTCCGGCCGCGCCCCGTTCGTCGACCGCGTGCTGCGCCAGGCCGCGCGCGAGGTGATGCTGGCCCAGTCGTCCGACTGGCCGTTCCTGATCACGACCGGGACCGGCGTCGACTACGCGCGCCGCCGCTTCACCGAGCACGTGATGCGCTACGCGCACCTCGAGCGGATGCTGCGCGAGGGGGCGCTCAACGAGGAGTTCGTCGCGCTGTGCGAGCAGCGCGACGGCCTGTTCCCGGCGCTCGAGCTGGCCGATTTCGTCTGAGCGGGGCGCGGGCATGGGCGGGCTGTCCGGGAAGCTGGCGTCGATCCGCGTGGTGCTCGTCGAGCCGCGCTACGACGGGAACCTGGGGCAGATCGCCCGCGCGATGTTGAACTTCGGCCTGACCCGGATGTGGATCGCCGGGGGGCAGGCCGACCCGCGCAGCCAGGAGGCGCGCTGGTACGCGCGGGCCGAGGGGGCGCCGCTGCTCGACGCGGCGATGCGGGTCGAGACCTTCGACCAGGCGATTCACGGCTGCGAGCTGGTGATCGGCACCTCGCGCCGGATGGGGAAGGGGCGGGGGCCGGCCGCGCTGCCGGGGCCGCTCTTCCGCGAGCTGGCGCCCTGGCGCCGGCCGGGCGAGACGGCGCTGGTCTTCGGCCGCGAGGCGCACGGGCTCTACACCCACGAGACCGACCGCTGCCACCGCGTCGTGGCGATCCCGTCGGACCCGGCCTGCCCGTCGCTCAACGTCTCGCACGCGGTGGCGGTGATCGGCTACGCGCTCTCGCTCGAGGCCCACGCCGACCTGGGCGAGCGGCTGCCTTCCGAGAAGGAGCCGGACCGCGCCGCCAGCGCCGAGGAGCTGGAGGCGATGTACCGCCACATGCGCGAGGTCTGGCAGCGGATCGGCTACCTGCAGCACCAGAATCCCGACGCCGTGCTGCGCCGCTGGCGGCGGATCTTCGGCCGCACCGAGCTGGCCTCCTGGGAGGTCGCGATCGTGCGGGGCCTCCTGCACCAGACCGACTGGGTCGCGTCGCTGGCGGAGATCCCGGTCGAGGGGCTGACCGCGATGGACCCGGCGCGGCTGAACAAGCACGCCCCCCGCGAGACCGTTCCGGCCGGCCGCGGCGCCGCTCGCCCGCGGCGCGGCGACCGCCCGCCGGAATCCGCTTCCGCCGGGGATCCGTCCGCGGAACAGTCCGCGTCCGGCGCGACGCCCGGGGAGGACGGCGAGGCATGAGCTTTCTCGCGTTCGAGGGGATCACCAAGAGCTACGGCGAGAAGCGGGCCGTGGACGGCGTGTCGTTCGAGGTCCCGGCGGGCGAGGTCCTCGGACTGCTCGGCCCGAACGGCGCCGGCAAGACGACGCTGATCCGGGTCCTGATGGACATCATCCGCGCCGACGCCGGGACGGTGCGCCTGCACGGCCAACCGCTCGACGGCCGCGGGCTCGACCGCATCGGCTACCTGCCGGAAGAGCGCGGCCTCTACAAGAAGCAGAAGGTCGCCGACGTGATGGCGTACTTCGGGACGCTGAAGGGGATGCACCAGCGGGACGCGCGGCGGCGCTCGCTCGAATGGCTGTCCCGGATCGGGATGCCGGAGGTCGCGAACCGCAAGGTCGAGTCGCTCTCCAAGGGGATGGCGCAGAAGGTCCAGATCGCGACGACCTTCCTGCACGACCCGGAACTGGCGGTGCTGGACGAGCCGTTCTCGGGCCTCGACCCGATCAACGTCCAGTTCGTGCGCGAGCTGATCGTCGAGCGGCGGCGCGCCGGCCGGACGACGATCCTCTCGGCGCACCAGATGAACCTGGTCGAGGAGCTGTGCGACCGCGTGGCGCTGATCCACCAGGGGCGGCTGATGGTCTACGGGCCGCTCGACGAGGTCCGCGAGCGCTGGTCGCTGCCCGAGGTGATCGTCGGGGTGCGGGGCGGGCTGCCGGAGTCGATCCCGGGCGCAGCGTACGTTCGCCCCGACGGCGACGGCGACGGCGACCACGGAGACGCGGCCCCGGCCCAAGCGAACGGGCTCACGAGCTGGCGCGTCGGCCTGGCCGAGGGGACGACGCCGGCCGAGCTGCTCGCAGGGCTGGTGCGGGCGGGGATCGCCGTCGAGCGCTTCGAGAAGGCGCTGACCCCGCTGGAGGAGATCTTCATCCGCGTCGTGCAGGGGGCCGCACCAGGCGGCGCCGCACCCGCGCCGGGGGCTCGCGCATGATCCGGGGAGAAAAAGTCCGCGCCGTCGCCGGGTTCGAGTTCCTCTCCACCGTCAAGCGGCCGGGGTGGCTGATCGCGACCTTCGGGATGCCGCTGATCCTGGCCTTCTGGGGCCTGATCGGCGTGATCCCGGGCTTCTTCATCCACAAGAAGGAGAGCGAGATCCGGGTCTACGGCGTCGTCGACAAGCCGGGCGTCATGAGGCTGTCCGGCGACACCAGCGCCCCGCTCCCGGAACTGCCCGCAGAAGCGCGCGCGGCCCTGGAGAAGGCAGGCCAGGCCAGCGCCGCGGTCGAGGCGGTCCTCAAGGGAAACGCGATTTTCCGTCCGATCGGGGGCGAGGACGAGGCGCGGCAGGAGCTGGAGGGCGACCGGCTGGCCGGGTACTACGTGCTGCCGGACGACTACCTCGCTTCGGGCCGCGTCGAGTCGTACATGCGCGAGGCCGGCCCGTTCGGGCGCGGCGAAACCGGGCGGCAGTTCGGGGAGCTGATCAAGGAACGGCTGCTCGAGGGGCGCGTCCCACCCGAGTTCGCGGCCCGCGTCCGCCGGCCGGTCGCCGACGCCCGGAACTACAACGTGGGACTCGACGGGTCCGTCACGCCGCGGGACGCGAAGACCGAGGTCGCGCGGCTGCTCGTCCCGGTCGCCTTCGCCGTGCTGCTCTTCTCCGCGCTCATGGGGACCGCCGGCTACCTGCTGCAGGCGGTCGCGGTCGAGAAGGAGAACCGGGTGGTCGAGGTCCTGCTCAGCTCGGCCTCGCCCGACGAGATCCTCGGCGGCAAGCTGCTCGGCCTGGGGGCCGCCGGGCTGCTGCAGATCGGGGCCTGGGTCGCGATGCTCTCGGCCGGAGCGGTGGGATTCGCCGGCCTGCTGGTCGCATTCGGGATCTCGATCCCGTGGCTGTCCCTGGCGCTCGCGATCCCGTTCTTCCTCGCCGCGTACATGTTCACGGGCAGCCTGATGCTGGGGCTCTCCTCGCTGGGCGGCACGATGCGCGAGGCCCAGCAGTGGTCCGCCGTGCTGACCATCCCGACGATCGTCCCGCTGATGATGTTCGGCGTGCTCCTCGCCGAGCCGAACGGCCTCGTGCCGACGATCCTGACCTTCATCCCGTTCACCGCCCCGCTGACCGTGCTGATGCGCGCCGCGATCGAGCCGGCCGGCTTCCCGTGGTGGCAGATCGCGCTGTCGTTCGTGGTGATGGTGATCTCGACCGTCCTCGCGCTGAAGCTCGGGGCGCGGCTGTTCCGGATCGGCCTGCTGCTGACCGGCAGTCGGCCGAGCCTGGCGCAGCTCTGGCGGCAGGCGCGCCTGGCGCGCGGGAAGGCCTGACGCGTGGTCCACCGCGGCACGATCGAGGTCGCCACGCGCGGCGCCGGCTTCTACGAGGTCACGGCCGAGTTGGCGCGGATCGTGCGCGCCTCGGGGATCGCCGACGGGATCGCCGTCGTCTTCTGCCGCCACACCAGCGCCAGCCTGCTGATCCAGGAGAACGCCGACCCGTCGGTGCAGCGCGACTTCCTGGCCTTCTTCGAGCGCCTGGTCCCGGCGGGCGACCCGCTGTTCGCACACGACAGCGAGGGAGACGACGACATGCCGGCGCACGTCAAGGCGGCGCTGACCCACACCTCGGAGGTCATCCCGGTCGGCGACGGCGCGCCGCTCCTGGGGACCTGGCAGGGGCTCTACCTGGTCGAGCACCGCCGCGCCCCGCACCGCCGCCGGATCGAAGTCCGCGTGCTGGGCGAGTGACGGGAGCCCGATGAGAGAGCACCGCGCCAAGCTGGGGGTCCTGTTCCTGATCGTCTTCGTCGACCTGGTCGGCTTCGGGATGGTGATCCCGCTGCTGCCGCTCTACGCCGAGACCTTCAAGCCCTCGCCCCTCGCCCTGGGCTTCCTGATGGCCGCCTACTCGGCGATGCAGTTCGTCTTCGCGCCGATCCTGGGCCGGCTGTCGGACCGCTTCGGGCGCCGTCCGGTGCTGCTGCTCTCGCTCGCCGGCGCCGTCGCCGGCTACACGCTGCTCGGCGTCGCGGCCTCGCTGCCGATGCTCTTCGTCTCGCGCATCGTCGCCGGGATCGCGGGCGCCAACATCTCGACCGCGCAGGCGGTGATCGCCGACATCACGGGACCCGAGGGGCGGGCGCGCGGGATGGGGGTGATCGGCGCCGCCTTCGGGCTGGGGTTCATCCTGGGGCCGGCGTTCGGCGGCCTGCTCTTCGAGCACTTCGGGCCCGGCGCGCCGGGGCTGGCCGCGGCCGCGACCTCGGCGGCGGCCTTCGTGCTGACCTGGTTCCTGCTCCCCGAGACGCTCGACCCGAAAGAGCGCGACCGCGCGGCGCACGAGCCGTTCACCATGGCCAGGCTCGGGCGCGCGCTGTCGCACCCCTGCCTGGGGCTGGTGCTCGCGATCTACTTCGTGATCACCGCCGCCTTCTCCGGCTTCGAGGTCACCTTCGCCCAGTACTTCAGCCACCGCTTCGCGCTGGGGCCGAAGGAGGTCAGCTACCTGCTGGTCGGCGTCGGGCTGGTCGGCGCGATCGTGCAGGGCGGGCTGATCGGCCGGCTCGTGCCGCGCTTCGGCGAGACGCGGCTGGTCGCGTTCGGCCTGGCCCTGGCCGGGCTGACCTTCGCGTTCCTTCCCGCGGCGCCCAGCGTCGCGCTCTCGGCCGCGCTGCTGGGCGTGATCGCGCTCGGGCTGGGGCTCAACAACCCGTCGCTCTCGGCGCTGGCCTCCGAGCTGGCCGACCCGGACGAGGTCGGCGGGATCCTCGGGATCTACCAGGGGCTGTCGAGCCTGGGCCGGATCGTCGGGCCGTTCGCCGGGGAGCTGGCCTACGGCAGCCTCGGCCCGTCGTGGCCGATCGGGATCGCGTCGGTCGCGTTCCTCGGCTCGGCCGCGGCCGCCCTGCT
>CAYZDB010000139.1:0-7325 GCA_964476985.1 uncultured Acidobacteriota bacterium
GCCGAACAGCACGATCCCGCCGTCCGGCTCCAGCCGCGCCCCCTCCAGCGTCAGCCCCTGGTCGAGAAAGCGCTGCCACGCCGCCAGGTCGAGCGGCGCGCGCCGGCCGTCGGGCCCGGTCCCGTCGACCGTCACGCGGTGCGGCCGCGCGCCGAGCAGGAATCGCGTGCGCGCCGGGAAGTGCGCGTAGGCGCGCACCTCGACCGCCAGCGGCCTGCCGGTGCGGCGCCGCTCCGCGGCCAGCGCGTGGCGCAGCGCGGGCCAGGCCTCGGCCCACGCCGTCCTCGCGGCCTCGACCTCGTCGGCGGCGGGCGGGCGCGAGCCGTCGCCGCCGTTCTCCCCGGCCGCCCACGGCACGAACGCGCGCAGCGTGCCGCGGCCGTCGCTCTCGAGCAGGTAGCGCCGCGCGCGCACCAGCTCGGCCCACGCCGGCTCGGCGGCGCCCGGCGGGAACAGCGAGCCGATCTCCAGGAAGCCCGGTGCGCCGGCCCCCGCCGCGGCCTCGACGGCATCGGCCATCACGAAGGCGAACGGCTCCAGCAGGGGGTCGACCAGCGAGTGATCCGCGGCGTCGGCCGCGTCGGCGAGGGCCGCCCCCCCGGGCCGGGGCCGCCCGCCGAGCCGCTCGAGGACCATGCCGACCGGCTCGCCGGAGTGGGTCGGCTGGCGCAGGTCGACCAGCGGCCGGTAGTCGAGCCAGCCCGCGGCGGGAGCGGGAACCGCAGGAGCGGGAGCGGCCTTCGCGGGCGCTGCGGCGGCCACGGCGGCCGCCGGCGGCAGCGATCCGGAGGCGGCCACGGCGGCGGCCAGGAGGGCGAGATCGATCGGGAGCCGGACGCGCACGAGGCCTCCTCCCGGCGCGGCCGGGCCGGGGGCTATCTTCCCCGGCCCGGAACGGATCGCCAAGGGAGAGCCGCGCTTTCCGCGGCCGCCCGCGCGCACCGGGGCGCCGGCCGGCGCCGGCCGGGGGGGCCGCGACCGGGCGGCGGACCCCCTTCCGCTGCGGCTATGCTCCCCGCTCGCGCCCACCCGGCGTTGGGAAAGGACAGGCGTTCATGCACGACCGGAAGATCGCGGTGCTCGGCGGGGGCATGGTGGGGGGCTTCATCGCGCGGCGGCTGGCGCACGACGGCTTCGCCGTGACGCTCTACGATCGCGACGCGGCCGCGCTGGAGGCGTCGCGGCGCCGCGCCCCGCTGGCCGTGCGCGAGGCCGACCTGTCGCGCGCCGAGGTGGTCGCCCAGGCCGCGCAGGCGGCCGACCTCGTCGTCGGCGCCGTGCCCGGGTTCCTGGGCCACGCGACGGCGCGGACCGTGATCGAGGCCGGCCGGCCGCTGGTCGACATCTCGTTCTTCCCCGAGGACCCGCGCGACCTCGACGCCCCGGCCCGGGCCCGGGGGGTGGCCGCGATCCTCGACTGCGGCGTGATGCCGGGCCTGGGCGGGATGCTCGGCGCGCACCTGGCGCGGCGCCTGGCGCGCGCCGACGCGCTGACGATCATGGTCGGCGGGCTCCCGGTCGCGCGCCGCTGGCCGCTCGAGTACAAGGCCCCCTTCTCGCCGATCGACGTGATCGAGGAGTACACGCGGCCGGCCCGGTTCAAGGACCGCGGGACGCTGGTCACCCGCCCCGCGCTCTCGGAGCCCGAGCTGATCGACTTCCCCGGCGTCGGCACGCTCGAGGCCTTCAACACCGACGGGCTGCGCACGCTGCTCTGGACGCTCGAGATCCCGACGATGCGCGAGAAGACGATGCGCTGGCCGGGGCACATCGAGAAGATCCGCGTGCTCCAGGCCCTGGGGTTCTTCGGCGAGCAGCCGGTCGAGGCCGGGGGCCAGCGCGTGCGGCCGATCGACCTGACCGCGCGCCTGCTGATCGACGACTGGAAGCTCGAGCCGGGCGAGGCCGAGTTCACCGCGATGCGGGTCGAGGTCGAGGGGCTCGAGGGCTCGCAGCGGGTCGTGAAGCGGGTCGACCTGCTCGACCGGACCGACCCCTCGACCGGCGACTCCTCGATGGCGCGGACCACCGGCTGGCCGGCGATCGTCGCGGCCCGGCTGATGGCGGACGGCAAGCTCGGTGAACCCGGGGCGCACCCGTCCGAGGTCCTGGCCTTCGACGAGCCGCTGTTCCGGGAGTTCCTCGCCCACCTCGACGAGGCGGGGATCGCGCTCCGGTTCTCGTAAGGACCGCCCTCCGTGGCGGTCTGGCTCGCGTCCTGCGGGCCGGCACGGAGGCCGGCCCCTACGGCGCGCGCCAGCCCCGGGCTCAGTTGTCCTTGCCGTAGAACTCCTTCGACCACTGCTGCAGGTTGTCGTTGGCCTCGCGCATCGCCGGGGCCAGCGCGCCCATCGAGATCAGCCGCTCGTTGAGCGCGTGGAGCGCTCCCTTCAGCGGGCGCGCGAAGTCGACGAACAGCACGGCGCGGAGTCCTTCGGTCTCGTTCCAGACCTCGTGATTGAAGGTGTCGTCGAAGACCAGGCCCTTTCCTTCCTCCCAGTGGCGGATCTCGCGCGCCACGCGGATCCGGCACTTCTCCTTCGGCTCGGGCACGATCAGGCCGAGGTGGAACCGCAGGATGCCGTTGTAGGCGCCGCGGTGGGGCGGGATGTACTTGCCGGGCGAGAGGATCGAGAAGAAGGCGTTCTTCATCCCGGGGATCCGGTTGAGGATCCGCATCGTCTCGGGAAAGCGGCGCTGGTTCTCGCTGCAGTCGACCCCGACCGCGGTCAGCCAGTAGGTCTTCCACTGGGCGTCGGTGGTGATCGTCTTCACCGGTTCGAGGATCTCGTGGAAGTTCGGCAGGCGGTCGTGCTCGGGCATGATCCGGTCGAGTTCGGCGCGGATCAGGCGCCAGTCGGCCTCGACTTCCCGCACCCAGGGGAACAGCGCGGTGTCGTAGAACGGCGGGTCGCCGTGGACCGACATCCGGACCACGAACGACTCCAGGCCGTCGCCCAGCGCGCGGACGCCGCGCTGGACCATGCTCTTCGGGGGATCGAGGCGGTGGGTGCGGTCGGCCGGCGCGACGGCCAGGCGCGACGGGTCGAAGAAGCCGTCAACTCTCGGGTCTGCGGACGAGCTGTAGGGCATGGCGCCATCTCCCTGCCGGAACGGGCTCGCAGCCGTTCGGGACGCGGCGGATGATAGCGCGATCGGCGCGGCGCGCGAGGACCCCGGTTCGACTCCCCCTTCCCTCACTCCGGCGCCACGGGTCCCGCCGATCCGCCCCGCGGCCCCATCGGACCCGGCCGGCTGCCCCGTGCGGCCGTTCTGCTGCCGCTACCCGCTCCGCTTCCCGGGCTTCTCCTTCTTCTCCTTCGCCTCCTTCTTCGCCTTCTTTTCCTTCTTCTCTCTCTTCTTCTTCTCGCTCTCTTCCTTCTTCAGCTTCCTGTCCTTCTTCTCCTTCTTCTCCTTCTTCTCCTTCTTGTCCTTCTTGTCCTTCTTCTCCTTCCAAGGCTTCTTCCCG
Organism: uncultured Acidobacteriota bacterium; assembly: GCA_964476985.1. Classification (GTDB taxonomy): domain Bacteria; phylum Acidobacteriota; class Polarisedimenticolia; order J045; family J045; genus JALOKP01. The sequence continues at coordinate 3,470 of CAYZDB010000139.1, forward strand.
CTCTTCTCCGCACGCTCCGCGCCCGGGCCGGGCCGCGGCGCGTCCTCGCAGGTGTCGACGATCGGGCAGCCGCTGCAGTACTCGTCCTTCTTCTTGTAGCGGTCGCAGCACTTGTCCTTCTTGCCCATGGTCGCGCTCCGGGGTCAGGCCCCTATCATGCCGAGTCGGCTCCGGTTCCGTCCAGCGCGCGGCGGCCTACGGGCAGCGCGCCGCGGCCGCCGCGATCCCCGGGTCGCGCGGCCCGGCCTGCCCGGCCCCCGCGTTCTCGTCCCAGGTCCCCCCGCGCGCGCAGGCGACGCCGCGCAGCAGGTAGAACCGGCTCGGCCCGGCGGCTGAATCGGTCGCGTCGAGGACGGCCGCGTCGTCGGCCAGGCAGCCGCTGACCGCCGCCGCGAAGCTGCCCTGCGTCGCGGCCAGGGCCGCGAGATCGCCGCCGAGCAGGTCGTAGGCCCCCGCGCGGGCGATCGCGTCCCACGCGATCCGCACCAGCCCGGCCTCGCGCGCGAGCGTCATCCGGCCCGAGCCGTCCGGCAGCGCCAGATCGTCGACCGTGCCGTTGCAGTCGTTGTCGAGCCCGTCGCAGGTCTCCGGCGTGCGGTCCTCGTCGACGGTGCCGTCGAGATCGTTGTCGAAGCCGTCGCAGGTGTCGGGCCCCGGCCGGACCCGGTCGTCGGCGTCGTCGGCGTCGCCGTCGCAGTCGCTGTACCCATCCCCGTCGTGGTCGTCGAAGGCGGACGAGCGCAGGAACGGCCCGAACAGCACGGCCCCGACGGCCGCATCGCCCGAGCCCGGGCCGGCCCCCGCCGGACCGCTTGCCGCGGCCCACCAGTTCCCCGCGGCGGCGACCGTCTCGGAGTCGTTGTTCCGCAGGCCCACCCCGTTCCCCGCCAGGTCCGACGATTCGATCCGGTTGGCCGCCCCGCCCGGCCGGGCGACCAGGTCGACCTCGAGGCCGATCGCGTTCGCCTCCAGGTCGACGCAGCGCAGCAGGGTCCCGGTCGGCGCGCCGGGATCGCCGGCCGCGCGGTGCAGGTGCACACCGGGGCCCTGCGCCCGCGTCACGATCGCGCGCTCGATCCGGGTCCCCGCCGCGTCCAGCAGCTCGGTCGCGCAGTCGCCGGCGGAGCGCCCGGCGACCCGGATCCCCTCCGACGCCGCCGTCGCGTCGATCTCCAGGTCGGCCATCGCGGTCGTCTCGGCGGTGTCGAGCTGCACGCCCGCCGCCCAGGTTCCGCCGAACCAGGCGGGGGCCCGCTGCGGCGCGAGGACCGCGCGGTCGATCGTCGTCCCGCGCGCCAGCCGCAGCGCGAGGCCGCGGGCCACGCCGGCAATCGCCAGGTCCTCCAGCGCGTTCGACTCGGCCAGCGCCGGCGCGCCCCCCTCGCACGCCGAGCGCCCGGCCAGCAGCACGCCGTCGCGCGAGCGGTGGCCGCAGGCGTCCTGCCCGAACTCGTCCCGAAGCACGCCGTCGATCGTGATCCGGGCCAGCCGGTTGCCGTCGCTCTCGCCGGACAGGCGCAGCTCGCTGACGCCGTTCCCGGCCAGGCACAGGTCGCTGAAGACCGACGCGCTCACGTCCCGCAGCGACAGCCCGACCTCGTCCCCCTGGTTGGTGCCGCAGGGTGTCCCGGCGCCGGCGTTGCGGATCGTCAGGTGGGTGACCCTCACGCCGCCGACCCCCGACAGCTCCAGCGCCGGGAGGTGCGACCCGCCGGACTGCGTCCCGTCGAGCACGCTGGGCGAGCAGGCGTTCGGGGCCTCGACCCCCTCCAGGTCGACCCGCTCGTCGAGCGCGAAGTGCCCGAAGTAGGTCCCGGCGCCGACCAGCACGAGATCCCCCGCCTGTGCCGCCGCCAGGGCGTCCTGCAGCAGGTCGTAGCAGGCCGCGACCGGGGGCCCCCAACCCGAGGACATGGGCCGGCGGACCAGCCGCGGCGCCACGCCGCGCGCGATGAAGTTCGAGACGTCGACCGCGCCGCGCACGCCGTCGGAGGCGCCCCCCGGGCCGCCCGCGCCGCCCCACCAGCAGTGGCGCGCGTCGAAGGTGGCGCCCGAACTGTTGTCGATCGCGACGGCGTTGCCGGCGAAGAGGTTCTCGCGGGACGAGGATCCGCTCCCCGCCGCGGGACCGACCGCGACCGCCGCGATCGCGTGGGCCGCGAAGCGGTTCGAGACGATCTGGATGCCGGAGGTGCCGCCCGCCAGCCGCACCCCCGTGCCGTTGTCCTCGACCCGGTTGCACGCGAACTCGCCGCCCGTCACGTCGCGGTAGACAGCGCCGTCACCCTCGCTCCCGGAGCCGTCCCCGACCTGCCCCTGGATCCAGGTCCCCTCGACCCGCACGCGGGTCGCGCGATCGACCTCGACCGCGGCGTGCGAGTCGGCCCCGGCCGCGAGACCGTTGCCCCGCAGCTGGTTCCCGACCACCAGGATCCAGTCGTTCGCCTTGCCCTCGGGCGGTTCCAGCACGCGCACGGCGGCGCCGTCGTTGCCTTCGACCAGGTTGCCGATCACCAGCAGCCGCCCGGTGCCGTTGACCCCCAGCACGGCGCTGCCGCTGCCCGGCCGGCCGTCGGCCCGCATCCCGTAGAGGTGGACCGAGACGACGCGGTTCTGCGTGTCGGTGTCGGCGGGGGCCCCGGTGCTGTCGGCGACGACGCCGAAGGCGCAGCCGCTGATCCCCATGTTCTCGATCCGCGCGTGCCTCACGTCCGGGTGCGCCGGGTCGCCGATCCGCACGCAGGCGTGACCGGGCGCGCCGGAGACCTCGAGTCCGCCGACCGTGACCCGCGAGGAGCGGATCGCGATCACGTCGCCGTTCCCCGTGCCGCGCAGCTCGGGGTTCGGCGGCGGGCCCCAGCGCATCAGCGAGAGCGGGCGGTCGATCACAAGGTCCTCGACGAACAGGCCGGCCGCGACCTGGACCGTCTCCGCCTCGCACGCCGCACGGATCCCGCGGCCGATCGTGGCGCAGGGGATCCCAGGGTCGAGGCACAGGTTGTCGTCGTCGCTCCCGCCCGGGGCAACGAACCGGATCCCGCGCTCCTCGTCGACCGAGCCGTCGGCGTCGTTGTCGATCCCGTCGCACCACTCCAGCCCCGGGCTGTCCGAGGCCGCGGCGCGCAGCCCGGCCGGCTGCGGCGCGGGCCGGCCCCGCCCGGGCGCCTCCAGGCGGGGTGCCGGGACCGGGTTCCGGAGCGGGGTGGGCGGGGCGGCCGGAGCCGCTTGAACCAGGGTCAGGAGCGATCCCAGGGCGAGGGCGGCACGGCGGGCGGGGCGTCGCATGGGCGGGAAACCTCCGCGCGCGCCGCGGGGACGGCGCTGCAGGGAGAACCTCGGTTCCGCCCCGGCCCCGCGCCATCCCGCGGGCCGGGCTGACTCCCTGACCGCGTCCGGCTTATGATCTGGTTTCCCGGGGCCCTCCCACCCCCGCCCCGGCCTTCCGCGGCCCCCGGCCGCGCCCCCGGCAACGGCCGGCAGGAGAAGGACTCCATGGCGAAGTTCGTGAAGATCCGCGACGAGGAAGCCCTCGCCTACCACGAGTTCCCGCGCCCGGGGAAACTCGGCGTCTACCCGACCAAGCCCTGTCTCTCCCAGCGCGACCTCTCGCTGGCCTACACCCCTGGCGTCGCGGTCCCCTGCAAGGAGATCGAGAAGGACCCGGAGCTGGCCTACCACTACACCAACAAGGGGAACCTGGTCGCCGTGATCAGCAACGGCACCGCGGTGCTCGGCCTCGGCGACATCGGGGCCCTGTCCGGCAAGCCCGTGATGGAAGGCAAGGGGGTCCTGTTCAACCGCTTCGCCGGGATCGACGTGTTCGACATCGAGGTCGACAGCCACGACGTCGAGGAGG
>CAYZDB010000140.1:0-7318 GCA_964476985.1 uncultured Acidobacteriota bacterium
TAGTTGAACAGCTCGGCGCAGGCCATGAAGAACATCCGCCAGCGGGCCAGCCAGCGGTCGGCGTCCGCCTCGCCGTAGGTCTGCACCAGGTCCGGCATCACGGCGTCCCTGCGGCGGTCCAGGTTGGCCAGCCAGGCTTCGGCCGTGCTGCCATAGTGGGTCCCGTTGACCACCCAGTGGTCGTCCACCCACAGGTCGCGCTGGAAGTGCAGCAGCAGGTCGTCGCTGGGCATGATCCCGCCGGTGAAGAACAGGCGCCCCATCCAATTGTCGTCCCCCTCGGTGTCGAAGGGGTACGCGTACCGGCGATGCGCGAAGACGTGCACGAACAGCTTCCCGCCCGGCTCGAGCCAGCCGGCGATCCGCGCCAGCAGCGCCTCGTAGTTGCGCATGTGCTCGAACATCTCGATCGAGACCGCGCGGTCGAAGCGCCCCGCCGGCTGGAAGTGGTTCATGTCGTCGACGACGACCTGGACGTTGGGAAGGCCCCGCCGCGCCGCCTCGGCCTCGATGAAGGCCCGCTGCCCCTGCGAGTTGGAGACCCCGGTGACGCGGCAGTTCGGGTAGTGCTGGGCCACGAACAGCGTGAACGAGCCCCAGCCGCAGCCCAGGTCGAGCACGCGCTGGCCGTCCACGATCTCGGCGCGCTCGGCCGACATCCGCAGCATCATCTCCTCGGCCGCGTCGAGGTCGGTCACGCCGTCGCCCCAGTAGCCGCTGCTGTACTTGCGGTGCCGTCCCAGCACGTGACCGAAGAACGAGGCCGGCAGCTCGTAGTGCTGCTCGTTGGCCTTCTCGGTGTGCAGCGCGATCGGGCTGGCCTTGAGCTGCTGCGCCAGGCGGCGCTTCTTCTCGCGCTGCAGCTCGGGATCGGCGATGTGCTCCTCCTCGATCCGCTGCTCGAGCAGCTGGCGGATCCCGCGGCGCACCAGCGCGTCGGGCAGCAGTCCGCGTTCGGCCAGTTCCAGGGCGGTCTTCATCGCGTCTCCCGTGTCACGGCGTCCGGGCCGCGCGCCGCGGGAACCAGGGGACGAACGCGCTCGTCGTCCGCTGGTAGTCGGCGTAGTCGCGGCGGGTCCGCAGCGCCTGCGCCTCGGTCGCCGGGATCCCCGTCACCTTGAACAGCAAGTAGAGCATGAAGGCGGGGCCGAGGAGCGTCACCCACCACCACGGCGAGCCGGCGGCCAGCAACGGGTAGGCCCACCAGTGCAGCCACTCGAAGAAGTAGTTGGGGTGGCGCGAGTACTTCCACAGGCCGGCACGGCAGGTCGTCCCGCGGTTCGCAGGGTCCGCCCGGAAGCGCGCGAGCTGCCGGTCGGCCACCGACTCCCCCACGATCGCGACCGCGATCACCGCGGCGCCCGCCCAGTCGGTCCAGGCCAGGCCCGGCGCGCGGTGGAAGGCGACCAGCAGGAACGGGACCGAGAAGATCGCGTCGAAGGCGGCCTGCGCCTGGTAGAAGAGGAAGAAGTTGCGCGGGGCGTTCTTCCCCCAGCTCGCGCGCAGCGCCTGGTAGCGCCCGTCCTCCGGTTTCCCGATCACGCGGTTCACCAGCAGGTAGCCGGCCAGCCGGAAGCTCCAGAGCGTGGTCAGGACCGCGACGATCAGCCGCCGCTGCGGGTCACCGTCGCCGACCGCGGCGTAGAAGAGGGCCAGCACCCCCAGCAGCGCCGCCCAGGCGACGTCGACCGCCGAGGCGTCGCGGGTCCGCAGCTGGATGGCCCACAGCGCGGCCATCACGAGCGCGGCACCGAGCCAGCCGAGCAGCAGGGCGGTCCAGGGGGAGAGGGCGAGGACGGTCATCGAGGCTCCACGGGGGGCGGGAGAGCGTACCTTCCGCGAGAAAATCGATCAAATCGACCAGGCTCTGGAACCTGTGGCACTATTCGAGCATCCCGGATAGTATCATTTAGAAATGATGGATAGTACTAGAAGCGTTGCGCTCACGCCGGCGACGGCCCCGCGTCCGTCCGGCCGGTTCGTGCTGCGGGTCGGCCCGGAGCTGCACGCCGAGCTCCGCCGGGAAGCCGCCGTCCGCGGCCTCTCCCTCAACGAGCACTGCGCCCGCAAGCTGTCCGAGCCGCCCGCGATCGCGGTCGAGCACCCGGAACTGCAGGCCGCCGTCACCCGGGCGCTCCACCTGCTCGGGGAGGCGCTCTCCGGCGTGGTGGTCCACGGTTCCTGGGCGCGCGGCGAGACCCACGACGGTTCCGACGTCGACCTGCTGCTCGTGGTCGATGAGGGCACCCCGATCGACCGCGAGTTGTACCGCCGCTGGGACGCCGGGGGCGCGCTCACGATCGACGGCCGGCGCGCCGACGCGCACTTCGCGCGTCTCCCCGCGAACGGGGAGCGGGTCACCCCCTTCTGGGCCGAGATCGCCACCGACGGCTTCGTTGCGTTCGAGCGCGGGCGGCGCGTCTCGCTCCGGCTGGCCCGGATCCGCGGCCAGATCGCCGCGGGCCGGCTGGTGCGGCGCACGGTCCACGGACAGCCCTATTGGACGGAGGTCACCTGACGATGCACAACGCCGAACTCGCTCGCGATTACATCCGGCGCGCGGAGCTGCGGCTTCGCGCGGTCGACGCGCTCCACGACGGCGGCGGCTGGGCCGACGTCGTGCGCGAATCGCAGGAGGTCGTCGAGCTGGCGCTGAAGGGGCTGCTGCGCGGCTGCGGCGTCGAGGCGCCGCGGATCCACGACGTCTCCGAGATCCTGCTGCTCGAGCGCGACCGCCTGCCCGCCGCGCTCGCCCCGGAGCTCGAGCGCCTCGCGGAGATCTCGAAGGAACTGCGGCGCGACCGCGAGCTCGCGTTCTACGGCGCCGAGGACCTGACCCCGTCCACGTTCTACTCGCAGGCGGACGCGACCCGCGCCCGCGACGCGGCGCGTTGGGTCGTCCAGCAGGTGAAGCGGGCCGGGATCTAGGAGCGCGGGGGCGGGCCGAGGCCAGCCGGCCCCCCTACTTCCCCGCGTCCTTCGTCGCCGAGACCGCCAGCGCCCCGTCGGCCCGGCGCAGCTCCAGCCGGTCCCCCTCGACGCGAGCCGTCGCCACGGTCGCCAGCGCGGCCAGGAACTGCTGCTCCTGCTCCATCACCCCGGCCGGCTCGCCGCACATCTTCCGCGTCGAGGCCGGCTCGGTGATCGTCACCCTCGACCCGTCGGCGGTGTAGCCGGCGGTGAAGCTGTTGCAGCCCGCCGAGCCGCTCGCGCGGCCGTCGGTGCCGAAGGCGAGCGTCGGCGCGGTCCCGGCCAGCACGCTGACCACCGCCTGCTTGCCGTTGTTGATCCCGGTGACGCGCCAGGCCGTGCCGGCCAGCGACTCCGCCTGGCGCTCGAGCGTCGCGAGCAGTGTCCCGTCCGCCGCCAGCAGCTCGAGCTTCCCCGCCGCGATCCGGTACTTCGCCGCGCCGGTCAGCGCCGCGACGAAGGCCGTGGCCTGGGCGTCGACCTCCGGCGGGCAGGCCATCCTCGTGGTGGCCAGCTGCGAGGAGACCTTCAGCTCGGCGCCACTCGCCGTGTAGGGGCCGCCGAAGCGGTTGCAGCCGTCGCTGCCGCTGACACGCCCCCCCTCGAAGCGCAGCGTGGCCGCGTGGTCGGCGACCAGCGTCCGGCCGGGAAGCGCCGACAGCACCCACGCCGTGCCGTCGAGCGACGGGGCGTCAGCCACGGGCGTGGCGCTCGCGCAGGCGGCGAGCAGGGCAACGAGAGCCAGGACCAGCACCGGGGCCGGCGCCGGGACGCGGTCGGATCGCATCGGTCGTCCTCCAGCAGGGCATGCCCAGACGCTAGCACGGCCCGCCGGGCGCCGGGGCGTCAGTCGAGCCGGTAGAACCAGGTCTGGCCGTCCGACATCACGTCGTCGTCGTAGGCGGTGACGTTCTGGCGGTCGACCAGCACGACGCTCTCCTGGAACCCGGGGGTCGCCGAGCGGCGCAGCGTGTACGGCGCCGGCCCCTGGCTCCAGCGCAGCTCCAGGAGCGCGGCCGGCGCCTTGCCGGACCCGGCGCGGAGCGCCAGGCTCTCGCACCCGTCCGCGAACTGCCGGTACTCGAAGAGCGATCCCGGCCCGCCGTCGTCGACCGCCATGAAGAACGGCCGGTGGCCGTCACGGCACTCCTCGACCGGGAACGGCGCGATCCCCTCGTTGTTGGCGTGGTCCGGGCCCGTGTACACGCGGATCGTGTCGAGCCGGCGCCAGCTCTGCCCCGCGACCGGCTGCGACGAGAGACGGCACTTCTCGAGCGTGTCGAAGCCGTCGTCGTGCCAGGCGTACAGCACGCCCAGCGAGCGGTCGAAGGCCAGCGCGGCGGTTTCGGCGTACGCGGTCCGGTACTCGCCGACGAAGTCGAAGGTCCCGTCGCGCCGGTCGAGGTCGAAGACGAAGACGGCGCCGCCGTTCTGGTGGCCGACGAACATCAGGCCGCCCATCCCGCGCCGGCTGCGGTACGGGTTGCCGCCGGCGTCGACGAACCCCTGCGCGTCGAGGAACTCGTCCGGCACGAAGGTGATCCCCTCGGCGCCGCTGCCGCCGTTCAGCGGCAGGAAGGGGCGCGTGTTCCAGTCGTTGCGCAGCGTGCGCACGCCGTAGACCGAGACGTCGTACTCCCTGATCCGCTCCTCCCCCTCGACGATCACGAAGACCGCGTGCTCGGCGTAGTCGGCCAGCGTCACGTCCTCGAGGTCCCCGAAGCCGGACCACTCGCCGCGCCGGCCGTCCTGCTCGTCGACCACCCAGCCGCCCGCGCCGTCCTCGCGCAGGGCCCACAGCTTGGAGTTGTCCGCGCCCGGCCCGTTGCGCACGACCCACAGCCGCCGCGAGAGCGGGTTCCACGCGAGCCCCGAGAGGTCCAGGTGGAAGTCGTTCGGCTCCGGCCCTTCCACCGGCGTCCAGTTGGCCGCGGCAGCGACGGCCTCCGCGGGCCAAGGGTCGGCGGCGAGCGCCGGCGCGGCGAGGCCGAGCGCGAGGGCAATGACGAGCGGAACGCGAGAGATCGGCATGCAGAGGCTCTGCCGGAGAATCTCGGCGCTCGCCCCGCGCCCCTTCAACGGCGATTCTCGTCGGTGAGATCACGATTTCGCCACGCCACGCCCCTCCGCCGGCCCCTCCCCGGGCCGCCCGGGTTACGATCCTGGCAGCCGCCCGAGGACCCCCGATGGACGCCGACGCGAGGTGGATGCAGCACGCGATCGAGATCGCGCGGCGGGGGATCGCCGCCGGGCAGTCCCCCTTCGGCGCGGTCGTGATCCGCGGCGGCGAGGTGGTCGCGGCGGCGCACAACGCCGTCCTCGCGGAGACCGACCCGACCGGCCACGCCGAGGTGCGCGCGGTCCGGGCCGCGAGCCGGGCGCTCGCGACGATCGACCTGTCCGGGTGCACGCTCTACTCGACCTGCGAGCCCTGTCCGATGTGTTTCGGCGCGATCCACTGGGCGCGCCTGTCGCGCCTGGTCTTCGGCGCACGGATCGACGACGCGCGGGCCGCCGGCTTCAACGAACTGGCCGTCTCGAACGAAACGCTGCGCGAGCTGGGCGGCAGCGGGATCGCGCTCGTCCCGGACTGCGAGCGCTCCGCCTGCGCCGGGCTGTTCGCCGAGTGGGCCCGGGGGCCGGCACCGCGGCGTTACTAGGGCGGACCGCCGCGTTATCCCGCGCCGCCGGGCCTACCATCGTCACCCCGGGGGGAGTGGGCGCGTGACGATCGGGCATCCGCCGCCTCGTTGCATCCGCCGGACGATGGGCTTCGCGCTCGCGCTCCTCGTCGCGGTTTTCGTGTCCGCTCCAGCCGCGGCGGAGCGGGAGCCGGAGTACCAGGTTCCCGAGATCCCCACCGAGTTCGCCGACGCGCCGGCCATCGTTCTCTCGAAGTGGGAGCACTGGGTCGTCGTCCCGCGCTCGACCGAGTCGCGCGTGCAGTACGGCCGCCGGGTGCTGATCCGCTCCGAGAGCGGGCTCGACCAGGCCAACCAGCACTTCACCTACGACGCCGAGGAGTCCTACCTCGAGCTGTTCAAGGGGCAGACGATCTGTCCCGATGGAACCGTCACCCGGCTCGAGAACTCGCTGCGCCAGGACGAACTCCTGGTCAAGGGGGACGGGGCGGAGCTGCGGGTCGTCAAGTTCGCGTTCTCCAAGGTCCGTCCCGGCTGCATCGTCGAGTGGGAGACGACGGTCCGCTACAAGGGGAACCGCGGCTACGTCTGGTGGGAGGCCCAGGAAGAACTGCCCGTGCTGACCGCATCGTTCGTGCAGCGCTGCCAGTGCATCGGCTGGAAGGTCCAGTGGATGCACTTCCATCGCCGGCCGATCGAGCCGCTCTGCACGGTCGAGGAGGGCCGCGTCGACGGATCCTACCTGCGGTGGGAGGCGCGCTGCCGCAACCTGCCGGCCTTCCGGGAGGAGCCGCTCGCCCCGCCGGAGGACGACGCACGCCTGCGGATGCTGATGCTGCTCAGCCCGGACAGCCTGCAACAGACCCGGTTCGACAGTGTCGTCGATGCGAAGCTGTACTGGCGCGCGCGGATCAAGGCCTACGCGCGCTCCCGCTCCAACGCGGTCGCCAAGGGGGTGGAGCTGGGGGACGGCACCGTCTCCGACCGCCTCGACCGGGTCCTCCGGTTCCTGGCGCGGGAGATCGAGGCCAAGTCCGACGGGCCCGCCAGCAGCACGGTCGACGAGGTGCTCGCGACCCGGCGCGCCTACGCGTTCGAGCGGACGATGCTGGCCTACGCGCTGATGGAGGGGGCAGGGCTGACCGTCGTTCCGGTGCTGCTGGCCGATCGCAGTCACCAGCGCTTCGATCCTGACATCCCGGACCTGGGGCAGTACGTGACCGGAGCCCGCGTCCTGCTGCGCGTCGAGGACTCCGCGAACCGAATCTACGTCGACCCGGCCTGCCGTTACTGCCGGCCCGGCTACCCGGACTGGCGCTACGCCAGCGAGGGGACGGGCGGGATCGTGCTCAACGACGACAGCCGCGCCGCCTCGGTCATCCTGATCGACCCGCCCAGCGTCGAGGCGAACACGGTCCGATGGAACGAACTCGCGACGCTCCGTGCCGACGGCAGCGCCGCGGTCGAGGGACGCGTGACCTGGACGCACCAGACCGAGGTCGACCAGCGCGAGGCCTGGCGCGAGCTGACGCCGGAGGCGCGCGTCGAGTCGTTCCTCGGCGCCAAGGCGGGCGTCGTCGAAGGGGCCGTGCTGACGATCGATCCGGTCGCCGGGCCGTCGCCGCTCGAGGGGACCTTCCGCTACGTGCACCCCAACCTCGCCACGCGGGCCGGCGACCTGCTGCTGGTCCCGGCTGGCGACGCCG
>CAYZDB010000141.1:0-7243 GCA_964476985.1 uncultured Acidobacteriota bacterium
TTTGGGGGGGGGGCCGGGGCCCCCCCCGCGCGGGGGGGGGGCGGCGGGGGGGTGTGCCGGGCCGCCGCGCCGCCCGCGAGAGCCGATCAGTAGTCCGTGAACAGCAGCAGATCCGGCGAACCCGCGCCCGCGTTCGCCACGGTGCCCGCCGTCGCGTTCCCGGTGAGCGCCGCCGCGACCTGGGCCGGCGTCGCGCCGGGATTGCGCTGCAGGTACAGCGCGGCCACCCCGGCGACGTGCGGCGCGGCCATCGAGGTCCCGCTCATCGTCGTCGTGGCGGTGTCGGAGCTGTTGTAGGTCGACTTGATCCCCTCGCCCGGGGCGAACAGGTCGAGGCAGGATCCGTAGTTCGAGAACCCGGCGCGGCTGTCGCCCGAGTTCGTGGCGCCGACCGTCAACGCGGTCGGGACGCGCGCCGGCGAGGTGAAGCAGGCGTCGGCGCTGCTGTTCCCGGCCGCGATCGCGTAGGTCACGCCGGCCGCGATCGAGCGCTTCACCGCGTCGTCGAGCGAGGTCGAGGCGCTGCCGCCCAGGCTCATGTTGGCGACCGCCGGCTTGCGGTGGTTGGAGGTCACCCAGTCGACGCCCGCGATCACGCCGGAGGTCGTCCCCGACCCGAAGCAGTTCAGGACGCGGACCGGGTACAGGTTGACCTTCTTCGCCACGCCGTAGGGCTTGCTGCCGACCGTGCCCGCGGTGTGCGTGCCGTGGCCGTTGCAGTCGCTCGTGCCGCGGCCGTCGTTGATCGAGGAGTAGCCCGACCGGACGCGGCCGCCGAAGTCGACGTGGGTGGAGCGGATCCCGGTGTCCACGATGTAGGCGTGGACGCCGGTGCCGTTGACCGAGTAGGTGTAGTCGCCGCTCAGCGGCAGCGCGCGCTGGTCGACGCGGTCGATGCCCCAGGTTGGGCCGGGCTGGGTCGCGTCGATCGTGACGATCCCGTCCTGCTCGACGTACCGGACCCGCTCGTCGCGCGCCAGGCGCTCCGCGGCCTCGGCGTCCAGCTGGAGCGAGAAGCCGTCGAGCGCGGCGTGGTAGACGAAGCCGACGGTTCCGCCGTAGGCGAAGGCCAGCTCGCGCGCGAGCTGGTCCACGGTGGGCAGCAGGGCCGCGCTGCCGAACGTGCCCTTCAGCGCCGCCGGCTCGAGCACCACGATGTAGCTCCCCGCGACCGGCTGGGCGTTGCGCAGGACCGGGCCATTCCCGGCGAGTGCGGTTCCCGTGGCGGCCACGGCGGCGAGCAGTACGAGGATCCTGTCCATCCGCATCCGAATCTCCTCCTCCCGGGCGGCGCCATCCGCGCCCGCCCGCGGCGAAGCGCAAATATCGCCCGGATCGCGCGCCGCGGCACCCCACTTCCTGCGTCCGGGGAGTGCGGGCCATCCGCAGCACGGCAGCCACGCCAGGGCCGGCCCCCGCGTTATCATCCGGTAAGGCGCGGAGGGGGCGGTGGGTTCTTGAGCGCGCGGCGCATCCGGCGGGTCCGGCTCCTCGCTCTCGGGCTCGCGCTCGCCCTGCCCGGCGCGGCGCGGGCCGGAGGGTTGCCGCTGCGGTTCGAGCGCCTCTCGCTCGAGCAGGGCCTGTCCCAGAGCATCGTCGAGTGCATCCTCCAGGACGCGCGCGGTTTCATGTGGTTCGGGACCGAGGACGGCCTGAACCGCTACGACGGCTACCAGTTCGTCGTGTTCCGGCCCAGCCCGGTCCGGGCGGGCGGGATCAGCACGGCCCACGTCACCACGCTGACCCAGGACCGCGCCGGGATCCTCTGGGTCGGCACCTTCAACGGCGGGCTCAACCGCTACGATCCCCGGACCGGGGAGTTCCGGGCCTACCGCAGCCAGCCGGGCGACCCGCGCAGCCTGGGCCACGACCTGGTCCGCGCGATCCGCGAGGACCGGGAGGGGCTGCTCTGGGTGGCCACGGGCGGTGGCGGACTCGACCGCTTCGACCCGGGGCGCGGGACCTTCACCCACTTCACGCACGACCCCGGCGATCCGCGCAGCCTGCCCGCGGACTTCGTCGACTCCCTGCTGATCGACCGGGCGGGGATCGTCTGGGCCGGGACGCGGGGCGGGGGGCTCGCGCGCCTCGACCCGCGCGAGGGCGTGTTCCGCACCTTCCGGCACGATCCCGCGCGCGAGGAATCGCTCGCTCACGACGACGTGACGGCGCTGCTCGAGGACCGGCAGGGCCGGCTCTGGGTCGGCACGCGCGGCGGCGGCCTCGACCTCCTGGACGACCCCGCGGCCGGGACCTTCCGCCACTTCCGGCACGACCCCGCCCGGCCCTCGTCGCTCGGCCACGACCACGTCACCGCCCTCGCGGAGGACCGCGCCGGCCGGCTCTGGGTCGGCACCAACGGCGGCGGCCTCCAGCTGTACGCACCCGAGACCGGCGACTTCGCGCGCTACCGGACCGATCCGGCGGAGCCGGGCAGCCTGAGCCGCAACGAGGTCCGGGCGATCCTCGAGGACGCCGGCGGGATGCTCTGGGTCGGCACCTATGGCGGCGGCCTGAACCGCGCCGATCCGGGCCGCAAGCCGTTCCTGACCTACCGGGCGCGGCCGGGCGACCCCGACAGCGTGGGGAACGAGATCGTCTGGACCTTCCTCGAGGCCGCGGACGGAGGCGTCTGGGTCGGAAGCCACGGCGGCGGGCTCGAGCGGCTCGATCCGGCGACCGGGAAGTGGACGCACTTCCGCTCCCGGCCCGGCGATCCGCGCAGCCTCAGCGACGACCGCGTCCGGGTGATCTGCCCCAGCCGGACCGGGCACTACTGGATCGGCACCGACGGCGGCGGGCTCGGCCGCTTCGACCCCCGGACCGGGACCTTCGTGAGCTACCGCCACGACCCCGCCGATCCCGGCAGCCTCGCGCACGACCAGATCCGCGCGCTGCTGGAGGACCGCGACGGCACCCTGTGGATCGGGACCTTCGGCGGCGGGCTCGACCGGCTCGACCCCGGCGCCGACGCGTTCGCGCACTACCGCCACGACGAAGCCAAGCCCGGGAGCCTCGGCAACGACGTCGTGCGCGCGCTGCTGCAGGATCGCGCGGGCCGGATCTGGGTCGCGACCCACGGCGGCGGGCTCAACCTGCTCGACCGCGAGCGCGGCACCTTCCGGCGCTTCCTGCCGGCCGCGGGAACGCCCTCGCTGAGCAGCCACTTCATCTTCTCCCTGTACGAGGACAGCCGCGGGACCTTGTGGGTCGGGACCTGGGGCGGCGGGCTCAACCGCTTCGACCCGCGCGACGGCACGGCCGAGGTCCTGACCACCGCCGACGGCCTGCCGAGCGACAACATCTACGGGATCCTCGAGGACGACGCCGGCCGGCTCTGGATGAGCACCAACGCCGGCCTCTCGCGCTTCGATCCGGAGCGGCGCTCGTTCCACAACTACTCGGAGTCGGACGGGCTGCAGAGCAACGAGTTCAACGGCAACGCGTTCCACCGCGGGCCGAGCGGGCGGATGTACTTCGGCGGGATCAAGGGGTTCACGACCTTCCTGCCGGGCGCCATCCTCGACAACCCGCGCCCGCCCCCGGTCGCGATCACGCGATTCCTCAAGCTCAACCGCGAGGCCGAAACGCCGCTCACGATCCCGGAGACGCGCCAGGTCGAGGTCGGTCCGGACGACTACTTCATCGCCTTCGAGTTCGCGGCGCTCGACTTCGCGGCGCCCGCCCGCAACCGCTACGCCTACCGGATGGTCGGCTTCGATCCGGACTGGATCGTGGTGCCGGCCGACCGGCGCTTCGCCACCTACACCAACCTGCAGCCGGGGAGCTACGCGTTCCAGGTCCGCGCCAGCAACAACGACGGCGTCTGGAACGACACGGGGACGACGCTCGCGGTCGTGGTCCAGCCGCCGTACTACAAGACCTGGTGGTTCCGCGTCCTCATGGCCGGCCTGGCCCTCGGGGCCGTGCTGATCGGCACGCGGGCCTGGCTGGCGCGGCACGAGGAGCGGGCGCGGCTGCGCCTGCTGGAGAGCGAGCTCGACGTCGCGGCGCACATCCAGTGCTCGCTGCTGCCGAGCGAGTTCCCGCCCTTCCCGGACCGCGCCGACGTCGACGTCTTCGCGCAGATGATCCCGGCCCGCCACGTCGGCGGCGATTTCTACGACTTTTACCTGGTGGCTCCGGACCGCCTCGCGTTCGCGATCGGCGACGTCTCGGGCAAGGGGGTTCCGGCGGCGCTGCAGATGTCGCTCTGCCGGGTCCTGGTCAAGGGCGCGGCGATCGCCGGCCGGCCGGTCGGCCAGGTCGCCTCGGTCGTCAACGGCACACTGGTCGGGGAGCTGCCGCCCAACGGCTTCATCACGGCCTTCCTGGGGATGCTGGACCTGTCGACCGGACGGCTGGAGTTCGTCCTGGCGGGCCACAACCCGCCCGCGATCGTGGACGCCGACGGGCGCGTCCGCTTCCTCCAGGCGCCGGCCTCGATGTTCCTCGGCAAGTTCCCCGAGGCGCGGTTCGAGACCGGCACCGCGCAGCTCGCGCCGGGCGAGACGCTGCTGCTCTACACCGACGGCATCACCGAGGCCCTCGACGCGGGCGGCACCTGCTTCGACGAGGACCCGGCGCGGCTCGGCCGGCTGCTCGCCGACACGGCCGGGATGCCGCTGGCGAGGGCGGCAGCAGCCGTGCTGGGCGCCGTCGAGGCGCACTCGGCCGGCGTCCCCCAGTCCGACGACCGCACGCTGATGCTGATCCGGCGCCCGGCCGCGCCCGCGCGGGCCTGATCCCGGGGCGCGGGCCCGGGGAGCTTGGGCTATCCTCTGCCGCCGATGGCGCGCCGGCGGGTGCCCGGCGTCCGGGAACGAGGTCCCCACCGTGCCGACGAGAGCGAGCGAAGCGCTGCACGGCGCCCTGGCCTGGATCGCAGGCACCACGATCGGCGGCCTCGCGACCGGGCTGCTGGTCGGAAGCAGCCTGGCGTTCGCGCGGGGCGGGATGCCGCCGGACGCGCCCCCCGCGCCGCTCGTCTGGCTGCACGCGCTCGCCGTCTACGCGCTGGCGGCGGCGCTGCTGGGCCTGGCGACGGCCCCGGCCTGGGCGCTGCTCTCGGCGCTGGTTCCGCCGGGGAGCCGGGCCGCGCGCGCGCTGCGCCTGCTGGGGCTCGTGCTCGGCGCGGTCGGGGTCGCGCGCTACGCCGCCCCGCGCCTGGCCGACGCGCTGCCGCTGAGTGGCCCCGACGGGCTCGCGGGCTGGGCCGTTGCGGCCGGGCTGGCCGGGCTCGCGCTGCTGGTCCTGGCGGCGCGGCCGCTGGCCGGCGGCGCGGCCCGCCCGGTGGCGCGGACGCTCGGCGTCGCGCTCGCCGTGGCCGCCGTGCTGGCCGGCGGCGTCCGGCTGCTCTGGAACCGGACCGACGCGCCCGCGGGGCTGGCCGGCGTCACCGCCCCGCGCGGCGAGGGGAAGGGGGCCGGGCCCTACGCGCCGGCGGCCGTCACCTTCCCGGCGCCGCGGAACGTGATCCTGATCGTGATCGACACGCTGCGTGCCGACCACCTCTCGTGCTACGGCTACCCGCGGAAGACCAGCCCCCACATCGACCGCCTGGCGGGCGAGGGGGCGCTGTTCGAGCACGCGATCGTGCAGAAGCCCTCGACCAGCCCGAGCGTCGCCACGATCCTGAGCGGGACCTACCCCTTCACCCACGGGATCTACACCGTCCGCGACTGGCTCCCCGACAAGGTCCTGACGCTGCCCGAGATCCTGCGCACGCGCGGGATGCGCACCGGCGGGGTCGTCACCAACGTCAACCTGTCGCGGGCCTTCAACTTCCAGCAGGGGTTCGACGACTACTTCGAGGTCGGGACGACCGAAGGCCCCAGCGACTCGGCACCGGCGACGAAGGCCGCGCTGGACTGGATCGACCAGGTCAAGGACGGGCCGTTCTTCCTCTACCTGCACTACCTCGACCCGCACGCCCCCTACGCCCCGCCGCCCCCGTTCCGCGGGACCTTCGCGGGGGACGCCTGGTCCGATCTCTACCACGGCCCCGAGCCGCCGATCGGCCCGACCTACCTGGGCGAGATCCACAAGGAGTCGGTGATCGAGAACGGCTCGCGCGACGTCGACCTCTACGTCCAGCGCTACGACGAGGAGATCCTCTACGTCGACTCCGCGATCGGCCGGCTGTTCGAGCGGCTGCGCGTGCTGGGGCTGGACGAGTCGACGCTGGTGATCCTGACCTCGGACCACGGCGAGAGCCTGGGGGAACACAAGTTCTTCTTCGGCCACGGCCACGTCCCGTTCGAGGACAACGTCCGGGTGCCGCTGCTCGTCTGGTACCCGCCCGGCGTGGCCGGCGGCCAGCGCGTCGGGACGATCGTCGAGTCGGTCTCGATCGTGCCGACGGTCCTCGACGCGCTGCGGGTCGACTACCCGGTGAAGTTCGAGGGGCCGAGCCTGTGGCGGCACCTGCCGCCCGGCGCGCCCGACGGCGACGCGGTCGCGTTCATCGAGGTCCGCAAGACGAAGGACACGCTGATGAACTCGATCCGCACGCCGCGCTGGAAGCTGATCCACAACCCGGCGGGGATCGACCTGGCGCGCGATCCGCTGCGGGTCCGGACGCTGCTCGACGCGCGACGGCTCGAGCGGCTGTGGTGGGCGGCGCACGACGGACCGGCGGTGAAGCGGGTCTGGGAGCTGTACGACCTGCAGGCCGACCCGGGCGAGCTGCACGACCTGGCGCGCCAGCGGCCCGAGGTGGCGCGCGCGCTCTGGGAGCCACTCGCGGCCTGGATCGCGCTGGGCGCGGAGGAGCGGGTCTCCCGGCGCGTCCGGCTCGAGGACCTCTCGTCGGCCGAGGTCGAGAAGCTGCGCTCCCTGGGGTACGTGCGGTGAGCGCGGGGACCGGGACCCGCCGGGCCGGGCTCGCGCTGGCCCTCGTCATCGCCGCCGCGGCCTTCGCGCTCTACTCGATGGACAACCGCTTTCCCGGCTACTACCACGTCAACGAGCCGGACAAGGGGATCCAGATCCTGGAGGACGAGCGGAACTTCCTGCACCCGCTGCTCATGCTGACCGCGACCGACGCCGCGGGGCTGGTGCTGGGCGCGCCGCAGTCGATGCAGGAGGCGATCGAGCAGGGGCGCGTCGTCTCGGCGCTGGCGGCCGCGGGCGGGGTGGCCGCGCTCTCGCTGGTCGGCTGGAGCGCGGGCGGCTGGCTGGGCGCGTTGGCGGGCGCGCTCTTCGCCGGCTCGTCGTACGTGCTCTACGCGGCGGCGCCCGG
>CAYZDB010000142.1:0-7224 GCA_964476985.1 uncultured Acidobacteriota bacterium
CGCCGGCCCGGGGCCGGGCCAAGCCGGCGTCGAAGAAGAAGAAGCCCGCCGCGCGCCGCTCCGGGGCGGGGCGGAAGGGGGCCGGCCGATGAAACTGCGCAGCCGTCACCTGCTCGGGATCGCCGAGCTCGAGCCGGACGAGATCGTCGCGATCCTGGACACCGCCGAGAGCTTCGCCGAGGTCGGAGGTCGGGAGATCAAGAAGGTCCCGGCGCTGCGGGGCCGGACGGTGGTCAACTTCTTCGTCGAGCCCTCGACCCGGACCCGGACCTCGTTCGAGGTCGCGGAGAAGCGCCTCTCGGCCGACACGCTGGGGATCACCGCCTCGGCCAGCTCGCTGGTCAAGGGCGAGACGCTGCTGGACACGGTCCGCAACCTCGAGGCGATGAGCCCGGACTTCATCGTGATGCGCCACCCCGAGCCGGGGGCGCACGAGCTGCTGACGCGGATCTGCCGCTCCTCGGTGATCAATGCCGGCGACGGCGGGCACGAGCACCCGACGCAGGCGCTGCTCGACGCGATGACGATGCGCCAGCGCTTCGGCCGGCTCTCGGGGCTGAAGGTCGTGATCCTGGGCGACGTCAAGCACAGCCGGGTCGCGCGCTCCAACATCCAGCTGCTGACGAAGATGGGCTCGACCGTGGTCGCCTGCGGCCCGCCCACGCTGATCCCGGTCGGGATCGAGAAGATGGGCGCGAAGGTCAGCTACCACCCCGACGCGGCGATCGAGGACGCCGACGTGGTGATGGTGCTGCGGATGCAGCTCGAACGGATGAAGACCGGCTACGTCCCCAGCCTGCGGGAGTACGCGCGGCTCTACGCGCTGACCCCCGAGCGGCTGGAGCGGGCGCGGCCGGAAGCGATCGTGATGCACCCCGGGCCGATGAACCGCGGGGTCGAGATCGACGGCGGGCTGGCCGACGGGCCGCGCTCGGTGATCCTCGACCAGGTGACCAACGGCGTCGCGGTCCGGATGGCGGTCCTCTATCTGCTGGCGGGAGGCGAGCGTGAAGACGCTGTTGCTGCGACGGGCGCGGGTCGTTGACCCGGCGAGCGGGATCGACGGGGTCCGCGACGTCCTGATCGAAGGGGGCCGGATCCTCAAGGTCGCGCAGCGGATCCAGCGGCGCGACGGGCAGGCGATCGACCTCGACGGGCTGGTGCTCTGCCCCGGCTTCATCGACATGCACGTCCACCTGCGCGAGCCGGGCCAGGAGTGGAAGGAGACGATCGCCAGCGGCACCGCGGCGGCGGCCGTGGGCGGCTTCACGGCGGTCGCGGCGATGGCCAACACCGACCCGGTCAACGACTCGCGCGCCGTGACCGAGATGATCGTCGCCGAGGCGAAGCGGCACGGCTCGGTCCGGGTCTACCCGGTCGGCGCGATCAGCAAGAAGCTGGAAGGGAAGGAACTGGCCGACGTCGGCGAGATGGTCGAAGCCGGCGCGGTCGCGATCTCCGACGACGGGCGCCCGGTGATGGACCCGTCGCTGATGCGGCGCGCGCTCGAGTACGCCCAGGCCTTCGGGGTCCCGGTCCTGGCCCACGAGATGGACGACGCGCTCTGCGCCGGCGGCGTGATGCACGAGGGGGCGGTCTCGACGCGCCTCGGGCTGCCGGGGATGCCGCCCGCCGCGGAAGAGACGATGATCGCGCGCGACCTGCTGCTGGCCGAGGACACCGGGGGCCGGCTCCACATCCAGCACCTGACGACCGGCCGCGGCCTCGCGCTGATCCGGCTGGGCCGGCGGCGCGGGATCCAGGTCACCTGCGAGGTCACGCCGCACCACCTGACGCTGACCGACGAGGCGCTGGTCCGCTACGACACCAACCTGAAGATGAACCCGCCGCTGCGGCCCGAGGGGGACCGGGCGGCGCTGGTGCGCGGGCTCAAGGACGGCGTCGTCGACGCGATCGGGACCGACCACGCGCCGCACCACCACGACGAGAAGTGGGTCGAGTTCGCGCGGGCGCCGTTCGGGATCATCGGGCTCGAGACGGCGGTGCCGGTGCTGCTGACCCGGCTGGTGCACGAGGGCGGCCTGGCCCTCCCGCGCTTCGTCGAGCTGCTGACCGCCGGGCCGGCCCGGGCGCTCGGCGTCGCAGGCGGCAGCCTGGCGCCGGGGGAGATCGCCGACCTCACCGTGCTCGACCTCGGGCGCGAGGGGGTGATCGACCCGGACGCCTTCCGGAGCCGGTCGCGCAACACCCCGTGGGGCGGGTTCGCGTACCGGGGCCAGGCCGTGATGACGATCGTCGGCGGCCGGGTCGTCCACGACGCCCGCTGACGGATGGAACGAGCCGGCGCGGAGGCGCCGGAGCCAGGAGAGCGCTCGATGCCCGCGATCACCGAGACCAACCTTCCGGGGCTGCCCCTGCTCTCGCGCGGCAAGGTGCGCGACATCTACGACCTCGGCGACCGGCTGCTGCTGATCGCCACCGACCGGATCTCGGCCTTCGACGTCGTGCTGCCGCAGCCGATCCCCGACAAGGGGAAGGTCCTGAACCAGCTCAGCGCCTTCTGGTTCGGCTGGTCGGCGCCGCTCGTCGGCAACCACCTGCTCAGCGCCGACGCCGCGGACTTCCCGGCCGCGCTGCAGCCGTTCCGGCCGGTGCTCGAGGGCCGTTCGTCGCTGGTCCGCAAGGCGGCGATGTTCCCGGTCGAGTGCGTCGCGCGCGGCTACCTCTCCGGTTCGGGCTGGAAGGAGTACCAGCAGTCCGGGACCGTCTGCGGGATCCGCCTGCCGGCGGGCCTGAAGGAATCGGACAAGCTCCCCGAGCCGATCTTCACCCCGGCCACCAAGGAAGAGACCGGCCACGACATCAACATCTCCTTCGAACGGGCCGCGTCGATCGTCGGCAGCGAGGCTGCCGCCGAGCTGCGCCGGCTGACGCTCGAGATCTACTCGCGCGCCGCGGCCTACGCCGCCGAGCGCGGGATCGTGATCGCCGACACCAAGTTCGAGTTCGGCGTGATCGACGGGAAGATCGCGATCTGCGACGAGATGCTCACCCCGGACTCGTCGCGCTTCTGGCCGGCCGACCGCTACGCCCCGGGCGGGCCGCAGCCCTCGTTCGACAAGCAGTTCGTGCGGGACTTCCTGGAGTCGATCCGGTGGGACAAGAGCCCGCCGGCGCCGGATCTCCCGGCCGACGTGGTCGCCGGGACGCGGGCGCGCTACGTCGAGGCCCTGACGATCCTCTCGGGGCGGGGGCTGCGCTGAGGGGCCGCGTTAGGGACAGCTCGGGTTCGGGCGCTTGACGCCGCTCGATCCCGCCCCCAGCTCGCCCGGGCCGCAGGCCGAGCGGGCGCGGGCGAGGTAGTAGAGCCCGGTCCCCGCGGCGGGCTTCGTCCCGTCGCTGGCCGACGGCCCCGCCAGGCCGGAAGCGAAGCAGGCGTGCGAGTACGCGAAGGGGCCGGCGAGCGTGCCGCGCTGCAGCTCGTAACTCGTGGCGCCGGGCACCGCCGTCCAGCGGATCGTCGCGCGGTCGGCGGCGACCGATAGCCCGGTCGCGAGCGGCGGCGGCGCGGTGGCCGGGTCGCCCGGTGCGCAGTCGGAACAGGCCGGAAAGCCGTCGC
This sequence comes from uncultured Acidobacteriota bacterium, assembly GCA_964476985.1. Classification (GTDB taxonomy): domain Bacteria; phylum Acidobacteriota; class Polarisedimenticolia; order J045; family J045; genus JALOKP01. The sequence continues at coordinate 3,581 of CAYZDB010000142.1, forward strand.
CGTCGGCGTCGGTCAGGTCGGGAACGCTGACGGCGACGTCGTCGGCAGCGGTTTCGTGGCCGTCGTCGACCGTGAGCGCGAACGTCAGCGTGGCGCCGCCCGGCACGACGGGAGGCTGGAACGACGGCCGCGGGGCAGCCGGATCGTCGAGCGCCACGGGCGGCCCCGCGGCTTGGGTCCACGAGAAGGAGAGGGGCTGCCCGTCGGGGTCCGAGCTGGCGCTGCCGTCGAGCGCGAGCCGCGGGCCACCGGCGACGCAGGTCGCGGCCAGGTCGGAGCCGGCGCGGGCCACCGGGGGCTGGTTGGGCAGGATCGTGCGGCGCGCCGTCGAGGAGAGCCCGCTCGCGTCGGTCGCCGTCAGCACCAGCTCGTAGAAGAAGAGCTCGCCCGTCCCGCCGTGGGCCTGCGCCACGAACGATCCAGTCGGCCCGACGCTGTCCTGGTAGGGGTGCTCGTGGGTGTTGTGGTGCTGGATCACCGTCCAGCGCAGGGCGTCGCCCGGCAGCGCCCCTTGGTCCGGGTCGGCCGCCGTCCCGGAGTAGGCGACGACCTCGCCGTCGACGAAGGTCGCCGGGGCCTGGGGGGCGAGGATCGTCGCGGCCGGCGGAAGCGAGCCGACCGTGACCGTGACCTTGGCCGAGGTCGTCACCTGGCCGTCGTCGACCTCCAGCGTCGCGACGTAGGTCCCGTCGGCCGCGTAGGCGTGCACGACGGTCTCGCCGTCGGCCGACCCACCGTCCCCGAAGATCCAGCGGTAGGTCAGCGGGTCGTTGTCGGGATCGACCGTCCCCGCGCCGCTGAGGGTGACCGTCAGCGGCGCGTAGCCCCACGGCGGAGTGGCCGAGGCCCGCGGGTGAGGCGCGTGGTTGCCCGCCCCGACCCACAGCAGGCGGTTCACGCTCCCGGTGGGGTAGGAGAAGCTGGTCGCGATGTTCAGGTAGTACATGTTGCCGTCCGGCCCCAGCTGGAGGTCGACCGGCCGGAAGAAGACGTCACCCTGCGCGAAGTCGTGCACCGAGAGCAGCGCGTCGGAGGCGTCGACCTTCAGGTACTTGATGAAGTGGCGCGCGTAGTCGGTGAAGAAGAAGCGGTCGTCGTACTCGGACGGATAGTTCCCCCCCACGTAGAAGGCCGCGCCCGTCGCCGCCCCGCCGTCGGTGTTGTGGAGGTAGCCGTGCAGCGGCGGGACCTGCGGGGCCTGGACCGCGCACTCCGGTCCGAAGTACTGCCGGTAGACCGGCTGCGGGTCGGGGCCCTCCCAGCACGGCCAGCCGAAGCTCGCCCCGGGCCCGCCCCGGTTGACCTCCTCCCACGTGCTCCAGCCGACGTCGTTGACGTAGAGCCGCCCGGTGGCCGGCCGGAAAGCGGCCTTGAACGGGTTGCGCAGCCCGACCTGGAAGACCTTCGAGCGATTCGCGGCGGGGGTCGTGTAGAACGGGTTGTCGGGCGGGGCCGAGCCGTCGGGGTTGAGGCGGAGGACCTTCCCGACCAGTTCGTTCGGGTCGAGCGCGCGCAGCGCGAGCGCCGCGGGGAAGTCGTAGGGGGCCCCGTCGCCGATCGCGGCGTAGAGCTTGCCGTCGGGACCGAAGCGCAGCGCCCCGCCGGCGTGGGAGTCGATGTCGGAGGGGATGCCGTCGACCAGGATCGCCTCGCTGCCGGGCAGGGCGACGTCGCCGTTGGCGGTCCAGCGGGTGATCCGGTGGATGCGGGAGTAGCTGTTCTTCGGGCTGGGCGGAACGATGTTGGTCGTGTAGGCGAGGTAGACGAACCGGTTCGTCACGAAGTCGGGGTCGATCGCCAGCCCGACCAGGCCGCGGTCGGTCTGGGTGTTGACCGAGACGGTCACGAACGGGGTGGTCAGCAGGCGGCCGTCGGCGGCGATCACCCGGACCCGGCCACCCTTCTCGGCGACGAAGATCCGGCCGTCGGGGGCGAAGGCGAAGGCCGTCGGGCGGTCGAGTTCCTCGGCCACCGTCTCGTCGTCGAATCCCGGCGGCCAGCTCACCGCCGCCGCCGCCGGCAGGGCGAGCGAGCAGGCGAGAAGCGCCACGGACCACCGCGGAACGAGCCGGCCCCCGCGCATCGTGTCCCCCCCCTCCCTCCGGCACGGCGGCCGTCCCGTTCCTGTACGGTGGGAGCGGCCGCTGGGCAAGGCGGACGGCCCCCGGGGCCCGGCGACGGCCGTGCGCCGTGTGGCGTAGGCTGGCCCCGGCGCGCCGGCGCAACCTTCCGCGCGTGCCCTCCGTATCACGGGGTGAGCCGATGTCTCCACCGAGCCTGCCGCCGCCGGACGAATCGCTGGTCGAGCGGAGCCTCGCGGGAGACGAGGACGCGTTCGGAGCCCTCGTGAGCCGCTACCAGGGATACGTCGCCGCCGTCGCCGCGCGGACCGGGGTCCGCCCGGCCGACCTGGACGACGCCGTCAGCGGCGTCTTCCTGAAGGTCTGGCGCAGCCTGCACCAGTACCGGCCGGGGACGCCGTTCGCGACCTGGCTCTACCGGATCACCGTGAACCACGCCTTCGACGAGCACCGCCGGACCCGCCGCGAGCGGGCCCACGGCGAGCTGCCCGAGGAGATCAGGGACCCGCACCCCGACGGCTCGGAGCGGTTGCTGGGCGACGAGCGCGCCCTCCTGGTCCGCGAGGCGCTGGCGGAGCTGGACCCGCTCTACCGGGCGGCGCTCTTCGCGGTCTACGTCGAGGGGCGAACGGTCGAGGCGACGGCGGCCGCGCTCGGGGTTCCCGAGGGGACGGTCAAGGCGCGGCTGCACCGGGGGCGTCACCTGCTCGCGGAGCGGCTGCGGCGGCGTCACCCCGGCCACTTCGGAGGCTGACGGATGCGCTGTGCGACCGCGGGAAAGCTGGTCAGCGAGCGGCGCGGCCGCCCGGGCGCGAGGCTGCACCCCGCGCTCGAGGCCGAGCTGGCGCAGCACCTCGCCGGCTGCCCGGACTGCGCCGCGGACGCCGCATTCGAGGCCAGCCTCGCCACCCTGCTGGCCGCGGTGCCGGCCGCCCCGGCGCGAACGGTGGACGTCCGGGCCCGGGTGCTGGTCGCACTCGTCTCGGAACCGGCGGTCGACCGGCGCGTGGTGAGCCCGCGACAGCTTCTCGCCGGCGCCGCCGTGGCGGGTGGCGTGGTCGCCGCGCTGGGCCTCGCCGCGGCCTGGCTGGGCCCCGCGCTGGCCGACCGGGTGGGGGACGGCGGCCTAGTCGCGCAGCTGGGCGGCGCGCTCGCGCAGGCCGCGCGCGCGCTGCGGGGGCTCGGCGTGGCGGGGCTCGAGACGCTGCGTGCGCTGGTGTCGGCGACGGTCGAGGCGCTGGGCGCGGTCCCCGCGCTGCGGCGCGCGTGGAGCCTCGCCTTCGCCGCGCTCGGCCACCTCGCCCTGGCTTCGATGCTCCTGCTCTCCGCCTGGTGGATCGGGCGCGACATCCTGCGGCCCGCCCGGCGGTCCGCTCGCGAGGAGACCTTCCGATGAACCGCACCGCCCTCCTGCTGCTGCTCCTCGCCGTCGGCCTGCCGGCCTTTGCCCAGCCCGCGGAACCGCCGCCGGCGCCCGCGGCCGCCCCGGAGGGCGGTCCCCCCGCCGTCACGGAGCCGCCGGCGGACGAACCCCGGTACACGGACGACAAGATCGCGGTGATG
>CAYZDB010000143.1:0-7199 GCA_964476985.1 uncultured Acidobacteriota bacterium
GCTCGCCACGTCGAGGTTGACGGCGATCACGTAGAAGTCCTCTCCCACGCGCCCGAGCTGGCCCAGGCCGCGCGGCAGCAGGGTGGGCAGGATCGCGACCTCGGTCGTCGGCTGCTCGGTGCGCTTGTAGACGCGGCGCTGCGGCGTGACGTGCTCGACCGAGTCCGAGCCGGGACGCTGCACGCCGAGGCGGATGATCGCGGCGTCGTACTCCGGACGGTTGACGATGTCGAACCCCTCGTAGTTGATCCGGTAGCCGTCGAGCTCGACCGTCTGGCCCGGGGCCAGGGCCTCGAAGGTCTGGTCCTTCTTGTAGGCCGAGGAGCCGGCGATGCCGATCGCCATGACCGCGACGCCGATGTGCACGAGGAAGCCGCCGTACTGGCGCTTGTGCGTCGCGACCTGGCGGAAGAAGGCCGGGAGCAGTCCCTCGCGGGTCGTCCGCCGCCGCTCGGCGACGTCGAGCCAGGCCTGCTGCAGCACCGCGGCGATGACGAACACGGAGACGGCGAAGTAGGCCAGCGACCACGGCTCGCGCGCCCCGGCGGCCAGGCAGGCCGCCGCACAGACGATCCCAGCCGCGGCCGGGACGAGGAAGGCCCGCCCCAGCTCCGCCCCCGTCTTCGTCTTCCAGCCGATGACCGGCCCCGTCCCCATCAGGAAGATCAGCAGCAGGAAGAACGGGCGGGTGGCCTGCGTGAACTGGATCGGTTCCTTCGTCACCTGCTGGCCGGTGAGGACCTCGGAGAAGACCGGCCACATCGTCAGGACGAAGATCATCAGCGTCAGCCCGACGAGCACGATGTTCGCGAACAGGAAGGTCCCCTCGCGCGACCAGAACGAGTCGAGCGGGGCCTTGGCCCGCAGCTGCGGCAGCCGCCGGATCAGCAGCGCCAGCGCGAAAAGCGCGCTCGTGCCCATGAACAGCATGAACCAGTAGCCGATGTTCGAGCGCTGGAAGGCGTGGACCGACTGGATGATCCCGGAGCGGGTGATGAAGGTCCCGTAGACGACGAGCAGCTGGGTCAGGACGACCAGCGCGAAGCTCCAGACCCGGAACACCCCCTTGCGTTCCTGGATGATCACCGAGTGCAGGAAGGCGGTGAGCGTCAGCCAGGGCAGGAAGCTGGCGTTCTCGACCGGGTCCCAGGCCCAGAAGCCGCCCCAGCCCAGCTCGGGGTAGGCCCAGTAGGCGCCGAGCCAGATCCCGACCGTGAGGAAGCCGAAGGTGAAGAGGGTCCAGCGCCGCGTCGCGCGCACCCACGCGTTGTCGAGCCGGCCGGCGAGCAGGGCCGCGACCGCGAAGGCGAAGGGGATCGCCGCTCCGACGTAGCCGAAGTAGAGGGTCGGCGGGTGGATCACCATCCAGGGGTTCTGGAGCAGTGGGTTCAGCCCCTGCCCGTTGGCGGGGATATCCATCGCGGCGAAGGTGCGGAAGGGGTTGGCGACGAAGGCGGTGATCGTGATGAAGAAGGTCAGGACGCCGGCCAGGGTCGCGTAGGCCCACGGCACCAGGTCCTGCGGCGCCCGCCGGGCCGAGTAGACCACGACCGCCGAGAAGACCGCGAGCAGGAAGCACCAGAGCAGCAGCGAGCCGTCCTGGCCGCCCCACAGCGCGGACAGCTTGTACATCAGTGGCTGCTCGCGACTCGAGTAGTCCGCGACGTACCGGATTTCGAACCGGTCGGTGAACATCGCGAACAGCAGGACGCCGGTCGAGAGCGAGACCAGCACGGCGGTCGCGACGATGCCGCGCGCGGCGCTGCGGACGAGACCCGGAGACCGGGTCAACGCCCCGAGCGCGGCCGCGAAGAGGACCCAGACCGAGACGATCAGCGAGACGAGCAGGGCGGCCTGTCCGAGGGCGGGCATCGAATCACTCCGTCGAAAGAGCGCGGAAGAATAACCCGGCCCGCCTGCTCCGACACGCTGCCGGAGCGCTCCGGGGAGGCGGGGGCCCGGCTACGCGCCGGGTCGGGCGGGCATGCCGGCGGGATCGGCGGCCTCGTACTTGGAGGGGCACTTCGCGAGCAGCTGCTTGGCCTGGAACACCCCATCCTTGCCCATCTGGCCCGAGACGACGACCTGCGAGCCGTCGACGAAGGTATCGGGAACGCGACCCCCCGCCGAGCGCGAGTCGAAGAAGACCGGGATCGTCTGCGTGCTGCTGTCCCCGCGGATCTGGAAGTTCACCGCCAGGCCGGCCGGGTCCTTCCCGATCGAGCCGTCGACGACGAAGCCGGCGAGGCGCACCGGGTTCTCGGTCGGCTTGGCCAGGTACTCGTCCACCTCGAGGTAGTAGAGCTTGTCCTCCTTGGCGCCCCCGACCGTCCGGGCCATGAGGAAGACCATGGATGCGACCAGCACTCCAACGAGGACCAGCAGCTTCGGGCTGAAGGACACGGTCGGAACCTCCTTCGGAGTCCCCCAGATCCTGAACTCCGGGGCCGCGGCCGGCAAGCTGGAAGAAGGACGCTGGGGAGCCGGGCGGGTTAGGAGGATTTATTACAGGTAATTTGGCCCCCCTGCAAATCGCCCACGGTGGCCACGAGAGTGTTGGTGCCCCGGGTCGCGTCGAGGCCGGAGACCCGGCTCCCGGCGGCGTCCCCGCGGACCGGCCCCCGGGCCCCCATTCCGTGCTGCCCATCTCGCTCGAACGGCCCGCCGTTCGCGGGGTTCCGCCAAAGGCGCCAACATGCTCGCGGCCACCGTGGGGTGGGGGTTGCCCGGCCGGGCCCGGGACCTACATTTCCCCCTGGACGCTTCATGACCCCCTTGCTCTCGGGGAGGCCGGACCCAGCCGGTCTCCCCTCTTTTTTGCGCCGACGGCCGCGTCCGGGCCGGCGGATGGCCGCACGCCCGATCCAAGCTAGACTCCCCGGTCGCAGCCGAAGGAGCGGTTCCCCCCCGATGCGCCACATCCTGGACAGGATCGATACCGAACTGAAGCTGCTCGACCGCGAGCTGCGGATCGAGCTCCCCAAGGAGATCGCCCGGGCCACGGCCCTGGGCGACCTGCGCGAGAACGCCGAGTACCACGCGGCCCTCGACCGGCAGCGCTACGTCCAGGCGCGGATCGCGCACCTGAACCAGCGCCGGTCGCAGCTCTCCACCGTGCGCCTCGACCAGATCCCCCGGGACCGGGCCGCCTTCGGCTCGATCGTGACCGTCCGCGACCTCGACACCGACGAGGAGATGGTCTTCGAACTGGTGCTGGGGGACGACGGCGACGCCTCGCTGGGCCGGATCTCGGTCTCTTCGCCGATCGGACGGGCGCTGCTCAACCGGCGGCCGGGCGAAGAGGTCGCGGTGCGGGTCCCGGCCGGGGAACGCACGCTCGAGGTGATCGCCCTGCGGACGCTGCACGAGCGGGAGGAGGGGGCCTGGGCCGGTGCCGAGGTCGGGCCGCCGGAGGATTCCGGGGAGCCCGCCGACGAAGCGGGACGGACGGGTGAGCGCGAGTCCTGAGCCGCGGCCGCGGAGCGCGCTCCTGGGCCTGGTGCGCTCGATGCGCCCGCACCAGTGGACGAAGAACGTCTTCGTCTTCGGGGCGCTGGTCTTCTCGCTCCACCTGTTCGAGCGCCAGTCGGTGCTGCTCGCGCTGCTCGCGTTCGTGGTCTTCTGCGCCGTCTCGTCCTCGATCTACCTGACCAACGACATCATGGACCGGGAGCAGGACCGGCTGCACCCGCACAAGCGGCGGCGCCCGATCGCCTCGGGGCAGGTCCCGGTGGGGCTGGCGGCCGCGACCGCGGTGCTGCTCTTCGCCGCCTCGGTCGCGCTCTCGCTGGCGCTCGGCACGCGCTTCCTGGTGGTGGTGCTGATCTACGCCACCCTGTCCTACGCCTACTGCTTCGGGCTCAAGCGGGTCGTGATCATCGACGTGATGGTGCTGGCCTCGGGGTACGCGCTGCGCGCGGTCGGCGGGGCGGTCGCGATCCAGGTCGACTTCTCGAGCTGGCTGCTGCTCTGCACCTCGCTGCTGGCGCTGTTCCTCGGGTTCTGCAAGCGGCGCCAGGAGCTGACCTCGCTGCAGGAGGGGGCGGTCGCGCACCGCGCGGTCCTGGCCAACTACACCGTGTCCTTCCTCGACCAGATGATCGCCGTGGTCACGGCGGCGACCCTGATCTCCTACATCTTCTACGCGCTCTCGGACGAGGTGGCGGCGCGGCTCCACACCAGCCGGCTGGGGTTTACGATTCCGTTCGTCCTGTACGGGATCTTCCGCTACTTCTACCTGGTCCACATCCGCGGCGAGGGGGGGCGCCCCGCGCGCGAGGTCCTGGCCGACACCCCGCTGCTGGTCAACGTCGTGCTCTACGGGGCCGCGGTCGTGCTGATCCTCTACTGGTTCCCGTAGGCGTTTCGCGGTATCTCTTGCCGGAAGGAAGAGGGGCCATGGAGAGGGACATCCGCAACAACCCGGGGCTGCTCAAGCTCGAGCTCTACTGCCGGGGCGCGCACATCGACGACTCGCTGCGGGTCAAGGACGAGGGCGGCCGGCCGATCCTCCGGACCCGGGCCGGACTGGGCTCCGGGCTCGAGGTCATCCTGCCCGACAACATGTGGACGAACATCCCCGTGGTGGAGCCGTTCGTCCGGCACTCCCCGTACGTCGTGCGGCGGCGCGAGGACGGGTCGGTCTGGGTCGACGAAGGACGCGAGCCGATCGCCGAGGTCAAGCTCGCGCCGCGCCCGGGCTGGTACGACCGCAAGACCTCGACCGGCAAGCCGATGACCGCGGTGGGCACGCTGCAGGGGACCTACCTCGGGGTCTACCCGGCCAAGGTCTGCGAGTACTGGACCGAGCGCGACCGCACGAACTGCAAGTTCTGCTCGGTCGGGCTCAACCTGGGGGCCGACGACGCCGACGACAAGAAGGTCGCCGAGGTCGTCGAGGTCGCCGCGGCGGCGCGCGACGAGTCGGACATCACCTACGTCGACTTCAACACGGGGCACTACGAGGGCGAGACCTACCTCGACATCCTCGAGCCGTACATCCGGGCCGTGAAGCAGGCGACCGGCGTGATGATCGGCGTCCAGACGCCGCCGCACTCGGACCTCTCGCGCTACGATCGGCTGAAGAAGCTCGGTGTGAACCGCGTCTCGTTCTGCTTCGAGATCTACGACCCCGAGATCTTCGTCGAGACCTGTCCCGGCAAGGCCGAGCGCTACGGCCTCAAGCGCTACCTCGACGCGGTCGAGTACAACGCGCGGCTCGGCCGGAGCGCCGGGCTGTCCTTCGATCCCTGGGTCAGCAACGGCGAGATCATCGCCGGGATCGAGCCGCCCGACTCGTCGATCCGCGCGATCGAGTGGATCACCGGCGTGGGCGCGATCCCGACGGTCTGCGTCTTCCGCCCGCTGTGCGGCACCGACTACGAGAAGGTGCCGCCCCCGCGCACCGAGGAGATGGTCCCGGTCTTCGCCGCCCAGTACGAGGCCTGCATGCGGGCCGGGCTGCCGATCGCGGTCGCCCCCAACGTCAACGTCTCGCTGGTGATGCTGCCCTGGGAGTCGCGCTGGCTGGTCTCGAAGAGCGTCCGGCGGCGCTTTGCCCTGGGCGAGGCGAAGATGGCCGCGATGCGACGGCTGTTCAAGCGCCACCTCTACGGCCAGCTGCACCGCGCCGACGCGGCGCGCCGCGCCGCCGGCCCGATCCAGGCGGCCTCGGCGTAGCCCCGGCGGGGCGGGGCTGCGCCCTGCCCGCCGCGTCAGGTCGGCAGCGTCGGCCCGTCCTCGTCCGTCGGCGGCATGAGGTGGATCACCTGCAACCGGCAGTTGTTCAGCCGGTGCATCAGGACCCGCGCGATCCGCTCCATGAACATGAACCCGAACCGCGGGTTGACGTCGAGGTAGCCGAGCAGCCGGTCGGCGTCGATCGCCAGGACCTCGGCTTTCTCCGAGGCGGTCGCCTTCATGTTGTGCACGCGCGGCGGGATCAGGGCGTTGAGACCGATCAGCGCGCCCGGCTCCGCGGTGTTGAAGAAGACGTCGGCACCGGGGGAGACCTCGTAGCCCTGGCGGACCCGCCCCTTGAGAACGAGGAACACCTCCCGTCCCTCGTCCTCGCGGTCGAACACGCGCTGTCCCGGCTCGAAGACCAGCTTCCGGCAGAAGGTCGCGATGTCGGCGAGCGCCTGCTCGTCGAAGCCGGAGAAGAAGCTCGTTTTCTTCAGTTCCTCGATCATCCGTCAGTCTCCTCCCGGGGAGAGCCCCGAAAGCATCCGCAGCGTCGCCCGGTGGGCGTCGGCCACCAGGCGGGGAAGGGCGCGGGAAAGGGCCGGCGAGAGCCCCCGTCCCGGCTCGACCGCATCCGGGCGGACCGCCATCACCCAGGCGTTCCGCAGCGGCAGCTTCAGCGCGCGGCCGAGCTGGAACACGGCCGGCAGGTCGAAGCCGTGCAGCGAGAGCGGGACGGCCGGCTCGGGCCAGCCGGGACGGTCGAGGCGCACGAACCGGACCGCCCCCGGCTCGCCGTCGAACCGCGCCGCGTCGACCAGCAGGACCTTGCAGCCGGCCTCCAGTTCCTCGAGCACGGCCAGCGCGTCGCCGCCCGCGACCCGCACCCGCGCGCCGGCGGGAAGCGACAGCTCGGCCAGCCGCTCGGCGACCGCTTCGCCGACGCCGTCGTCGCCGACGAGCGGGTTGCCCGCGCCGACGACCGTCACCATCACCTCCGCCGTCATGGCCCGCCGGCCGCGGGGGCGTCCCGTCCGGCGGACGCGCCCTGGCGATCGTCTCCGACGAAGCGCACGTCGAGCAGGTGCACGGCGCACGAGATGCAGGGGTCGTAGGCCCGCACCAGCATCTCCATCAGGCGGGTGATCTGCTCCTTCGGCCGGTCGACCAGGCCCGGCACGAAGGCCCGCATGTCGGCCTCGATCGCGGCCAGGTTCTGGCCGGTCGGGATCACGCAATTGGCGCGCACGATCCGCCCGTCCGACCCGACCTCGTAGTCGTGGATCAGCGTCCCGCGCGGGACCTCCGCCAGCCCCACCCCGACGCCGCCGCGCGGCCGGGTCACCGGCGCGCGCTCCTCGGGTGCGGGATCGGCGAGCAGCTGCTCGCAGAGCGCGACCGCCTCGTCCCAGGCCTGGACCGCCTCGACCACCTGCGCCGGCGTGGTGTGGAACGGGTTGCTGCCCTCCGGCGAGAGCTTCAGCGCGGCGGCGGCCTTCTTCGCGGCCGGCCCGAGC
>CAYZDB010000144.1:0-7176 GCA_964476985.1 uncultured Acidobacteriota bacterium
GCCTCGGGCCGCGCCGCGAGCCCGGCGAAGGCCTGCACGAGGGCCGTCGCCCGTGCGTCCGGCAGCCGCCCGCGCACGGTGCAGAGCAGCGCGCCCGGCAGCGGCGCCGAGCGGGTCACGGTCTCGAGGTCCTTCGCGAACGGCAGCGTCGCGACCGACGCGGCCTGCGCGCCGTCGAGCAGCAGCGCGACCTTCTCGCCCGCGGCCGCGCGCCGCAGCGCGGACAGGACGGCGCCCGCAGGGGCGAGCGTCACGCCGGCCGGCAGCGCGCCCCAGCCGCCGAGCGCCGGGCCGCGCACGAAGCGCGGTGCGTACGACGCGCCGCTCACCAGCTGCCAGCCGGCGAGGTCGGCGGCGCCCTTCAGCTTCCCCGCGCCGGCGACCAGGCTCCAGCTCTCGCTGGCGTCGGGCGCACCGGCCTGGACGACCGCGAGGCGCGGCACCAGGCCCAGCTCCTTCTCGTACTTGAGAAAGGCGGGGAGCGGGACCATCGCCAGCGCGGCATCGGGCTGCTGCAGCCGCGCGAGGCCGCCCTTCTCGGTCTCCTGGTAGACCGCGGCGAACCCGCCCGCGGGGAGCTGGGCCGCCGCGGCCACGGCCGCGGCCAGGGCGTCCATCGTCGGCTGGGCCTCTTTCGTCGAGCCCGGGAAGCCGGGCGCCCACGCGACGAGCGTCGGGGTTCCCGCGGCCGCGGGCTGCCCCGGCGGGCCCGCCGCGGCCGGTGCGACGAGTGCGACGGCCAGCGCTGCGGCGAGCAGCGCCCGCCGGCCGTGTGCGGGCGAAGGATGTCGAAGCGCGATGGACCCGCTCACGATCACCTCGCGGAAGGGAGGGCGGTCCCGCGCGAGCGGCGGAGCCGACGGAGCGGGATCGTAACACGCGGCTCGGAGCCTCGGGTATGCTGGCGCGTCTTGGACACGCCGCCGCGACACCCGGTCCTCGAGCCCTTCTTCCGGCGCATCGTCGGGTTGCGCTGGGTCTTCGTCGCCGTCTACGCGCTGCTCGTTCCGCCCGCGCTCTGGGCCGTCTTCTCGATCCCGCAGGACAGCGCGATCGAGCGGATGGTCGTGCGCAGCGATCCCGACTACCTCGCGACCCGCGCCTTTCACGAGGCGTTTCCCGAGCCGCAGCGCGCGATCCTGGTGCTCGAGGCGCCCGACCCGTTCGCGCCGCCGGCGATCGCCGCGCTGGAGCGGCTCGAGGAGGCGCTGGCGCGCGTGCACCGCGTGCAGGCGGTGTCGGCGCTGACCGTCTTCCGGCGGCTCGACCCGGCGGCGGCGGACGGTCCGGGCGCGGGCGAGGCGCTGCGCCGCTTCGTCTCCGGGACCGGCTTCTTCCGGCGGCAGGGGCTGGTCGGCGACGGCTTCCTGGGGGTGATGCTGGCGCTCGACGTCGGCGGCCCCGACGAGCGCGACGGGGCGCTGGACGCGGTCGACCGCGTGCTCGCGCAGACCGGGCTCGTGCCGGCCGCGGCGGGGTCCGGGATCACGGCGGTCCGGCGGGTCGGCGGGCCGTTCGTCGACGCCTGGCTCGAGCGCGAGACCGCGCGCTCGTCGCTGCGCTACTTCCCGCTCTTCGGCCTGTTCGTCGTCGCGCTGGTGTACGGGCTCTACCGCTCCCTGCGCGCGCTGGCGGCGATCCTGCTCACGCTGGCGGTCGCGGTCCTGCTGGGGGTCGCCGCCGGGGCGCTGCTGGGCTACGGCTTCACGATCATCTCGTCGCTGGTGCCGCTGACGCTGATGGTCACGGCCACGGCCTCGCTGGTCTACCTCCACTCGCGCTACGTCGACCACCCGCCCGGCGTGCCGATGGAGCGGCACCAGGTCTTCGCGCTGGCCAACAAGTTTCTGGCGGTCACAGTCTCGGTCTTCGCCGCCGCGGTCGGCTTCGCGGCGCTGGTCGTCTCGCAGATCCGGCCGGTGCGCGAGCTCGGGGCCTGGACCGCGCTCGGCCTCGCGGTCGGCTGGGCCGTCTGCTTCACGCTCTTTCCGGCGCTGCAGCGGATCCTGCGCGCGCCCGGCCAGGTCGAGCGCCGCGTGGCGGGGGGCTGGATCGAGGCCGCCGCGCGCCGGATTCCGCGCTGGAGCTACCGCTGGCGCTACGCGCTGGTCGGCGCCTCGGTGCTGCTGATGCTGCTAGGTGCCGGGGCGCTGTTCGGCGTGCCGGGACTCCTGGCGCCGATGCCGCTGCAGGTGGTGGGGCTCGACTACGTCGACCGCGACCTGCCGATCTACCGCGACACGCGCTGGTTCGGGGACAACGTGCTGGGGCTGTCGCAGGTCTCGGCCTGGATCACGACGCCGCCGGGCGCGGTGCTCGAGCCGGCGACGCTGGCCGCGCTCGACCGCTTCGCGCACGCCCTGGCCGAGCAGCCCGAGGTCGGCGCCACGACCGGCCTGACCGACATCCTGCAGCTGCGGCGCTACGCGGCCGGGGAGGGCGAGGCCTTCCCGCAGGACGCGGAGTCGCAGGCCGCGCTGGCCGCCGACCTGGAGCAGCTCCTGCTGGCCGAGCCGGCGCTGCGCGGCTACGTCGACGTGAACACGCTGGGCGCGACCTACCTGACGGTCGTCGCGCGGCGCGGCGCGGCGCCGGCGGAGGACGCGCTCCCGGCGGCGGTCGAGCGGGCCTGGACCCGGGTGGCGGGCGATCCGGGGCTGGCCGGGGCCTCGCTGCGGGTCGTCGGCCAGGGGCTGCTCGAGGCCCGGATCGCGAGCCACCTGGTGCCGACCCTGGTCGAGAGCTTCTTCCTGACCGCGGCGATCATCTTCGCGACCTTCTTCGTGGTGTTCCGCAGCGGCGCGGCGCGCCTGATGGCGATGATCCCGTCGCTGTTCGCGATCCTCACGATGTTCCTGGTGATGCGCCTGACCGGGATCCCGCTCAACGTCGCGACGATCCTGATCGCGACCACCGTGCTCGGGGCGTCGGAGAACGACCAGGTCCACTTCTTCTACCACTTCCAGGAGGGGCGCAGCGGCGCCAGCACCGAGAAGGCGCTGGCGCACGCGCTGCGCGTCGCGGGCCGCGCGATCTTCTTCGCGACGCTGATCAACGCCGGCGGCTTCCTGGCGCTCACGCTCTCGGACCTGCCGCCGATGCGGCAGTTCGGGATCGTCACCGCCAGCGCCTTCCTGCTGTCGATGCTGGCCGATTTCACCGCCCTGCCGGCCGCGCTCTGGATCTTCTTCCGGGCGCGTCCCGACGGCGGGGAGGGGGAGGCCCCTTGACCCGTCCGGCCCGCGCCCTGCCCTCGCTCCAGCGTTACGCGTGGCTCTCGATCGCGGCCGCGATCGCGACGATCACGCTCAAGGCCGGCGCGTACTACCTGACCGGCTCGGTCGGGCTGCTCTCCGACGCGCTCGAATCGGTCGTGAACCTCGTCGCCGCGGTCACCGCGCTGGCGATGCTGGCCGTCGCCGAGCGCCCGCCCGACGACGACCACCCGTTCGGTCACACCAAGGCCGAGTACTTCGCCGGCGCGGTCGAGGGGGCGCTGATCCTGGTCGCGGCCTTCGGCATCGCCGCGACCGCGATCGAGCGGCTGATCCACCCGCAGCCGCTCGAGCACGTCGGGCTGGGGCTGGCGATCTCGGTCGTGGCCTCGTCGATCAACCTCGGCGTGGCGCGGGTGCTGGGGCGCGTCGGCCGGCGCTACGGCTCGATCACGCTGGAAGCCGACGCGCGCCACCTGATGACCGACGTCTGGACGACGCTCGGGGTCCTGGTCGGGGTGGCGGCGGTCCAACTCACCGGCTGGCTGCCGCTCGATTCGATCATCGCGATGCTGGTCGCGCTCAACATCGTCTGGGCCGGGGTGCAGCTGATGCGTCGCGCCGCGACCGGGCTGATGGACAGCGCGATCCCGGTCCCGGAGCGCGAGCGGGTCCAGCAGGTCTTCGCGCGCTACGCGCCGGACGGGGTCGAGTTCCACTCGCTGCGCACGCGCCAGGCCGGGCAGCGCCGCTTCATCGCGGTCCACGTGCTGGTGCCGGGGGAGTGGACCGTCCAGCGCGGCCACGACCTGCTGGAGCAGATCGAGCGCGAGGTCCGCGAGGCGATGCCCGGCCCGACCACGGTCCTGACGCACCTCGAGCCGATCGAGGATCCCGTCTCTCACGAGGACCGCGAGATCGACCGCTAAGCAACCGGGGACAGCCGTCCCCGGTTCCTAGATGCCGTCGGGGGCGCGGGGGAGGGTGATGCCGACCGCGGCCGGGCGCCCCTCGGCCGCCGGGCGGGCCTCGATCCGGCCGCCGTGTCGCTCGACGATCGACTTGGCGATGAAGAGGCCCAGCCCGAAGCCGTTCTCCTCGGGTTCCTCGCCGGCGATCGAGCGCACGAACGGGTCGAACAGCTCGGGGCCGCGCTCGGCCGGCAGGCCCGGCCCCTCGTCCGCTACCCAGAGCGTCACGCCGTCGGGGGCGCCGGCCGCGCGGATCGAGATCGTCGAGCCCGCCGGGGCGAACTTGTTCGAATTGGCGAGCAGGTTGACCAGCACCTGCACCAGCCGCGTCCGCTCGCCCTTGACCGGCGGGAGCGCCGCTCCCAACTCGACCGCGACCCGCTGGCCGCGCTGGTCGAGCAGCGGCCGCAGCGTCTCGACCGCGTCGGCCACGACCTCCGCCACGTCGACCGGCACGCCGCGGATCGCCCCCTGGCCCGATTCGACGCGCACGCTCTCGAGCAGGTTGTCGATCAGCTGGGTCAGCCGCAGCGTGCCGCGCTGCAGCGCCAGCAGCAGCTCGCGGGCCTGGGCCGGCGTCAGCCGCTCGATCTGGTCGAGCAGCAGCTCGATCGAGGCCAGCTGCGCCGAGAGCGGGGTCCGGAACTCGTGCGAGATGTTGGCCAGCACCGCGTCGCGGATCCGGCGCACCGCCTCGACCTCGGTCTCGTCGCGCAGCACCTGGGCCTGGCCCCCCTCCTCGATCGGAGAGCTGGTGATCACGACCGTCCGCCGCCGCCCGTCCGGCAGCACGAGGTGCTCGGTGGCGCGGGCGCCGCCGCGGAAACGGGCGTGGAGGATCGGGCAGTTGTCCTCGCACGGGCGCGCGCCGCCCGGCCCCTGCGGGTTGAGCACGTCGCCGCAGAAGCGCCCGATCGCCGCGTCCTGCGCCACCCCCAGCACCGCCGCCGCCTGCGGGTTGAGGAAGCGGATCCGGCGCTCGCGGTCGACGGTGAAGACGCCTTCCGCGATCCCGGCCACGATCGCCTGCGACTCGGCCTGCTGCCGCCGCAGGTTGGTCGTCAGCTGCAGCAGGTCGCGGCGCATCTCCTCCAGCGCCGCGGCCAGCGCGCTGGTCTCGGCGCCGCCGACCCGCGGGACCGGCGTCGTCAGGTCGCCCAGCCCGATCCGCTCCGCCGCGTCGGCGAGCTGCAGCACCGGCCGCGAAACCCGCCGCGCGATGAAGAACCCGGCCAGGGTCGCGAGCACGCTCAGTCCCAGCGCCCAGGTCGCCAGCTTGCGCCGCAGCGTCAGCAGCGGGCCGTCCACCGACTCCAGCGGGAGGCTGACCTCGACCAGCCCGACCACCGCGCCGGCCGGGCTCTTGAGCGGGATCTCGGCCAGGTACGCGTTGGAGCGCCGGTCGCGCACGGCGAGGTTCTCGGCCCGCGACAGCGCGCTGACCCGGTGCGAGGAGCGCGGCCCCCCGCCGGCCGCCAGGACCTGGTCGCGCTCGAGGATCGTGATCGTCAGCCCGACCTTCTCCTGCAGCCGCGCCGCCAGCCGCTCGTCGAGGACCGCCGCCGTCATGACCACCGCCCCGGGGCGTGCCGGGACCTGGGCCGCGCCGCCGAGCAGCAGCAATCCCCCCTTGGCGCGCGGCCGCAGGAAGACGCCGTGGCCCTCGGGAAGGTCGGCGAGGAAGACCCGCCAGGGGACCGACTCGCCGCTCATGGCGGCGATCCGCTCGCCGTCCAGCACGGCCGCGGCGTCGATCGTCCCGGCGCGCACGAACTGCTCCAGGAAGAGCGTCAGCCCGCGGGTGTCGCCGACCTCGAGCGCACGGACCAGCGGCGGCCGGTCGGCCAGCAGGTGCGCCGTGTCGGCGGTGCTGCGGATCTCGTCGCGGATCGACTCCTGCACCGCCAGCCCGGCCCAGGTCACGCGCGACAGCGCCTCCTGGCGCGCGATCTGGCGCATCAGGCGGGAGGCGACGAGCGTGACGGCGGTGACGGCGACCAGCAGCAGCAGGACGTTGAGAGCAACGAGCAGCGCGCCGAGCCGAGCCCGCGGGCGGGTATCCATCCTCTCCATTCTCGCACTCCCGCGGGCCGCGAGGGAGCGCACCGCCGGTCCGTCGCGGGGGACGCCGGGCCGGCCCGGCGCCGGGCGCGGCTCAGTCCCGCTTCTTGCGCATGACTTCGGCCCCCAGGACCAGCGCCAGGGAGAGCGCCCCCAGGACGAGCGCGGCCCCGTAGGCGCCGGCGTACTGCCGATCGTCCAGCGCCCGGTAGATGTAGAGCGTCGCGGTCTCGGTCCGCCCCTGGACGCCGCCGCCGACGACCAGCACCGCCCCGAACTCGCCCAGCGCGCGGGCGAAGGTCAGGACCGCGCCGTAGAGGAAGGCCCAGCGCAGCGCGGGGAAGGTGACGAAGCGGAAGATCTGCCAGGGCCGGGCCCCGAGCGTCGCCGCGGCCTGCTCCTGGTCGGTCCCGAAGGCCTCGAGCGCCGGCGTCAGCTCGCGGACCATGAAGGGCAGGGTCACGAACAGCGTGGCCAGCACCATCCCCGGGAACGCGAACGCGACCTTCCAGCCCAGCGCGTCGAGCAACGGGGCCAGCAGGCCGCGCCGGCCGAACAGCAGCAGCAGCATGTAGCCGGCGACCACCGGCGAGATCGCGAACGGCAGGTCGATCAGCCCGTTCAGCAGGCGCTGCCCGGCGAAGCGCTGGCGCACCAGGACCCAGGCCACGATCGTGCCGAACACGCCGTGGACCGCGACGCAGATCAGCGAGATCACGATCGTCAGCCAGAAGGCGCGGGCCACCTTCGGGTCGGCCAGGGCCGAGAGGACCTTGGCCGGCCCTTCCTCCAGCGCGCCGAAGACCAGGGCGCCGATCGGCGCCAGCATCAGGAAGACGAGGTACGCGACCACGACGCCGACCAGCAGCGCCCGGCCCCAGCGCGGCCGCCCCGCCGCGCGCCGCCGCTCCCCGCCGCTCACGAGGAGC
>CAYZDB010000145.1:0-7083 GCA_964476985.1 uncultured Acidobacteriota bacterium
GGGGACGGGGGGCATCGGACGGCGCGGGGGCGCGGGGGCGTTCAGCGCGCGGGGACGAGATCGAGCCGGTGCACGGCCGGGCCGGGGAGGAACGGCGCCGGGGCGCCGCGCACCCAGCTCTCCTGCTGGTCCCCGTAGTGCGGCGAGAGCGGGTGCCCGCTCTGGCCGGCCGGGAGCTGGAAGATCCCGCCGGTCTCGCGCCCCGGCGAGACGACCATCCGCTGCGAGGCGCCGAACCCCCGCCCCTGCACCCGCGGCATCCCGGTGTCGCCCGGCAGCTCGACCGCCGGCATGTCGAGCCACGCGCCCGCGAACGGGATCGACCCCGACAGCGGGTGACGCAGCACGACATGGTTGCGGCGCCCCCAGGTCTGGTCTGCCAGCACGGCGCCGCCCGCGGTCAGCTCGTCGAGCGTCGCGTCGAGCGCCGAGAGGATCGCGTCGTTCCAGCTCGAGAAGCGCGGGTCGAGCAGGTGGGCGGGCCGCTCGCGGACCAGCTTCCAGAGCGGCCCGTCCCACTGCGGGAAGGCGAACAGGCTGAACGACGGGTCGGCCCGCTCGCAGGGGGCGAGCAGCGGACGGAACACCTGCCGGGCGAAGTGGACGCGGAAGTCGCGCACGATCCGGTAGCCGACCGAGCCGGTCGAGGCCCGGCCGCCCCAGCCCTCGAGCAGCCGGCGCGCCTCGGCCCGCCGCGGGTCCGACCCGGTGGACTCCGGGCTCAGCGCGTCGAGCAGCAGGTCGCGCCAGGGGGCGAGCAGCAGCGCGCGGTCGTCGAGCTGCAGCGCGAGCATCGCCGCCTCGTCGGCCCCCTCGAGCGAGAGCACGCGGTCGCGGATCTGCGCGGCGCGCGCGCCGTGGTCGTAGCCGCCGTCGCCGAGCCGGGCCAGCGCCTCGCCCCCGGCGACGCGCGCGTTGGCGGTCCAGAGCGCGCCCGCGGGCGGGTCGACGATCCGCGGCCACTCCTCGAGCGGCAGCCAGCCGTCCCAGCGCCGCGTGCCGTCGGCCCACGACGACGGCAACCGTCCGTCGAACCCGACCCGCTTCGGGATCCGCCCCAGGATCGTCCAGCCGATCCGTCCCGCGGCGTCGGCAAAGACCGCGTTCTGGGCCGGCATGCCGCAGCGCGGGGCCAGCGCCAGCGCCTCGTCGAGGTCGCGCACCTCGGCCATCTCGAACAGCCCCAGGTTCACGGCGTCGGGCTCGTGCGCGGCCCAGCGGTAGGCGTGCAGCCGTCCGTCCGGGCCGGTGCCGACGACCGGCCCCCAGATCGTCTCGCGGACCTCGAGCGTCGCGGGAGCGCTCCCCTTGACCTCGATCCGCTCGGTGAAGCGCTCGAAGGGGCGCGGGCCGTCCGGCGCGAGGTAGCGCCCGGAGCCGTCCGGCACCTCGTCGACCAGGACGAGGTCCCCGGTGTCGGCGTAGCTGTTGGTGAAGGCCCAGGCGACGCGGCCGTTGCTGCCCGCCACGACGCCGGGCACGCCGGGGAGCGTGACCCCCGCGACCCGGACCTCGCCCGGCTCGCCGTCGTCGCGTGGCCAGCTCAGCGTCGCGCGGTACCAGGTGGCCGGGACCCCCAGCGGCAGGTGCATGTCGCCCGCCAGCAGGGCGCCGCCGTGTGCGGTGCGCCCGCCGGCGATCGCCCAGCTGTTGCTGCCGGGGGCAGCCGGTTCCGGCCCGGCCGCTCGCGACGCGGCCGATCCCGCGTCGGCGGGCGGCGCCGGTCGCCATCCGCCCGCCGCTCGCAGGTCGAGCACCGCGGGGCCGGGAATCTCCGGCACCGGGAACGCGGGCCCCTCGAGCGGGGCGTCCCAGGGCGTGCCGGCCGGGACGAGGAAGTCGGCGAGCGGCGCGGGGAGCGCCGCGTAGAGCAGCGCGAGTCGCGCCTCGCGCTGGCCACGGTCGTCCTGCAGCACCAGCGCCATCGAGTGGACGACGAGGATCGTGTCCTCGGGGCGCCACGGGAGCGGGTCGGCCCGCAGCGCGAGGTACTCGAAGGGGCGGCCCCCGAGCGCGGCCAGCCCCGCGTTGACCCCCTCCGCGTACGCCGCCAGCACGGCCCGCGTGCCCGGCTCGGTCGCCGCCAGCGTGGCCGCGGCCCGGGACCGGAAGCGGTGGATCCGCACCTCGCGGTCGGCCTCGAGCGCGGCCCCGCCGAACAGCGCGGACAACTCGCCGGCCGCGCGGCGGCGCGCCAGGTCCATCTGGAAGAAGCGCTCCTGGGCGTGCAGGAACCCCAGCGCGCGCGAGGCGTCGAGCGGACCGGCGGCGAGCACGCTCGGGACGCCCAGGGCGTCGCGCTCGATCCGGACCGGCGCCGCCAGCCCGGCGAGCTCGAGCGCGCCGTCGAGCCGGGGGAGGCTGGCGCGCAGCACCTGCCGCGCGACCCCCACCGCGGTGAAGCCGGAGAGCGCCAGCGCCACGAGCAGCCCGACGGCGGCGTAGCCGACGCGCCGCGCGCCCGAGGCACGCGGGGCCGGCGCGTCAGGGGCGGGGCCGGGGGGTGGGGCGGAGAGGTCGGGACGGGCCATCGGTGGACGGCCCGGATCTTACCCGCGAAGACGACGCGGGGCAGGCCGGAGCCTGCCCCGCGTCGCGAACCCAGGGAGGTGGGGAGGTCAGTGCTTCCCTCGTGACGACGCCCCCGGAGGCGTGGGGGAGGAACGCCGGGAAGGAGCACTCGGGGAATCGCTGGAGGAGCCCTTGCCGCCGTTCGCCGGGCCCAGCTTGCGCTTGTCGCCCTGGTCGTCGGTGGTGTTGACCCAGCCGTTGCCGCGGGAGGACTTGCAGGAGGACGGGTCCGCCGGGCCGGGCGACAGGAACGAGCCGTACGGCTCGAGCGAGTCGGCGCTGTTGTTGAACTCGTCGATGTCCTCGATGCACATCGAGCTGGAGATCGTGTTGCCGGCCGCGCCGGAGGTGCAGAGCGAGGCGCAGCACTCGGCGATCCGGGCCTCGATCGCGCTGCCGCAGCTTCCGCCGCCGGCTGCCGAGGCCGCCAGGTTCAGGTTGGCCGCCATGCACTGCCGGACCAGCTGCAGCTGCTGCATCGAGGTCTTGGCGCCCTTCGCGTCCTGGCCGCTGATGCACATGTCCTCGGTGGCCGAGGCGACGTTCCGCGGCAGGGTCGAGTCGAGCGTCAGCCCGCAGCTGTCGAGCGACAGGTACTGGGCGGTGACGTGCGGGTGCGTGCCCCAGAACCCGGGCGTCCGCGTCAGGCAGCCGTCGCCATCGCAGGGCGAGCGGTCGAGGTCGAGCGAGGCGAAGAAGTTGAAGTAGGGGTCCGGGATCTGGCGCCCGGTCGCCAGGTCGTGCTCGATCTGGTAGCAGAGCCAGGTGTCGCCGGCCGCGAGCGGGATCTCTCCCTCGTAGACCGCGAGCTTGCGGCCGCGGAAGAAGCCGCCCGCCTCGAGGTTGAGGTTGAGGGTGTTCTGCTCGAGCAGGTTCCCGACGCCGCCGAGCAGCGACCCCGGCTTGGGGCCGGAGCCGGTCAGCACGAAGGTCCGCTCGTTGGCCGAGAGCGGCTGCTCGACCAGGCCGCCGACCGCGAAACGCAGGAACGCCGACTGGCCGCACTCGAGGGCCGCGTTGAAGTCGAAGCAGACCAGCTCGCCGGCGATCTCGTCGGCGAAGTTCGGATCGGAGTTGAAGCGGTCCTTGAAGAACCAGTCGCCGCCCTCGAGCAGGATCGTCTCGCGCTGCGCCCCGGCATCGTCGCCGCGGTAGGTGACGAGCATCGCGACGCCGTGCTGGCGCCGGTAGTAGCTCATGCCGCTGACCGGGTTGATCTCGTTGAAGGCGCTGATCACGAAGGTGTTGCTGCCCGCGAGGAAGGCCGAGGGCGGGACGGCGGCCTTCATCACGACCTCGCCCCCGTTGTCACCGTCGTCGGGCAGCGCGAGCCGGCGCGCGACCTCGGTGCCGACCACGGGCAGCGAACCGACGATCGCGCCGCCGCTCAGGGTCAGTCCCGGATCGGGGCCGTACACGGTGCCGCCGACCGGATCGCGGCGGACTTCTCCGGACCAGTAGACCCAGGCCTCGAGCACCGTCCCGGGGGTGAGGATCGCGAAGCTGTTCGCGCCATCCGCCGTACCGACGCCGGAGGCCGCGGAGTGAACGTCCCCGCCCGCAGTCCGGGAGAACTCGGCGAGCGGCTCGTCGAAGCCGGGAGGGGAGGCGAGTGCGGCCGTCCCGCCCAGCGCGAGGAGGGCCACGAGGACAGAGCTTCCAAGCAGTCTCATGGGTGCATTCTCCAGAGGTTCGATATCGACATGTTCTGCGCGTGCCCCGGGCGGGAGAAGCGCCGTCCCCGGGCCGCCTTCTCCCCCGGCGCGGATCGACCGCGCCGGCGAGGTCGAAGCGGAAGGTACGGGGAGTAACCGCGCCGGCAACCCAGTTTCTTCAATGGGCGGCCGGCCCCGGCCATCGGTCGTTCGGGACCTTTCGGTGCTTCCGCCCGGCTACAATCCACGCCACCGTGCCCCCGAGACCCCCCCCGGCATGACGCGCCTGCCCCGCCACCTCGGACGCTTCGTCGGGGTCGCGCTCTTTCTGCTCGCGGTCTGGGCCCTGCGCGCGGCCCTGCGCGACACCCCGTGGAGCGAGATCCGCGCGGCGTTCGACGGGATCCCGCGGGGCCGGCTCGCCCTGTCGGCGGCGCTGGTCGCGATCAACTACCTGGCGCTCTCCAGCTACGACCTGCTGGGGTTGCGCTACCTGCGGCTCCGGCTGCCGCTGGCGAAGGTCGTCTTCGCCTCGTTCCTCAGCTACGCGCTCTCGCAGAACCTGGGGTTGCCGCTGATCACGGGAGGCTCGGTCCGGCTGCGCTTCTACCGGCGCTGGGGGTTCGGGACGACGCAGGTCGGCGCGCTCATCCTGTTCGGCGGCGCGACCTTCTGGCTGGGCTTCCTGCTGCTGGCCGGGCTGCTGTTCCTGGTCCACCCGACCCCGCTGCCGCCCGAGCTGCACATCCCCGCGGCCTGGGTGCGCCCGCTCGGGATCCTGATGCTGCTCGCCTGCGCGGCCTACATCTACTGGGCGGCGGGCGGGCGGCAGACGACGGTCGACCTGAACGGGGTCGAGCTGGGCCGCCCGGGCTGGAGAATGGCGCTGGCCCAGTTCGGCGCCTCGACCTTCGACTGGCTGCTGGCCGCGGCGTCGTTCTTCGTGCTGCTCCCCGGGGAAGCCGGGATCCCGTTCGTGCTGGCTCTGACGGTCTTCCTGATCGCCGCGTTCGCCGGCAACGCCAGCCAGGTGCCGGGTGGGCTCGGCGTCTTCGAGACGGTCGCGCTCTGGCTGCTCTCGCCGCACCTGCCGGCGGCGCAGATCGCCGGCGTGCTGATCGCGTTCCGCGCGCTCTACTTCGTGCTGCCGCTCGTCCTGGCGACGGTCCTGTTCGGCCTGCACACCCTGCGCGGCCGGAAATCGGGAACACCGGGGGCGGCTACCGAGTCCTAGACGGTGCGGGAGCGCTCGAGGATGTCCTTCAGCCGGGCCACCGCGACGTCGCGCTGCGCGTCCTTCAGCGCCAGGATGTCCTGCAGCGCGATCCCGATCTGCGGGATGTACTTGGTGATGTAGCCCAGCTTCTTCTCTTCCGCCGCGGCGCGGGCCCGCCGCTTGAGGAACCCCCCCAGCCGGCGCCCGACGTCCATCAGCGCCAGCCGGATCTCCTTGACGATCTCCGGGTACGAGGCGACGGCCTCCTTGCTCTCCGAGGTGAACGGGACCCAGACCGAGGCGATGTGGATGAAGAGGATCGCCGGCCCGGACGGTGGGGCGCCCTTGGACTGCGGCAGGCCGTAGCTGCGCCAGTTGGTCCCGACGACCCCCTTCGTGATCGCGCACGCGCCCGCCTGGTAGAGCAGCGGGACGCGGTTCGCGAAGCGCAGCACGTCGACCAGCTCGTCGGCGGGGAGTCCGCCGCCGTAGGCCAGCCCGACCTCGACCAGGAACGGGTTGCCGCGGTAGACCGACGGCGGCCGGGAGCAGGCCGCGAAGAAGTCGGCCTTGATCCGCTGGCGCAGCGCGCGCTCGATCAGCTCGGCGCCGATCGGCACCAGGCAGTTGGTCGGCGGGGCCAGGATCTTCACGTGCGGGATGGCGCGGTAGAGCAGCTCCACGGCGCGGGTGTCGAGCGTGCGCGGGTTGGCCTTGGGCGAGACCTTGGCCCTGGCGCAGATCTCCGCCGCGACCTGCGGACTGACGCGCGAGAAGTTGGCGACCAGCGCCTCCGCCAGGTGCCGGTTGTCGCTGTCGCGCAGGATCTTGAGCAGGGTACCCAGCTCGACGCCGTGCGGGTGCGGCTTGATCTCGCGGGCCTCCGGCGGCAGCTCGCTGGTGACCCGGTCCCAGACCACCGGCTCGCTCCCCGGCGAGCGGTAGCGGAAGGTCCCGTGCGGGTTGGCCAGCGCGGTCAGCTCCATGTACTCGTCGACGCTGCGCCGGCCGCGCTGGAACTGGCCCTCCAGCGTGATCGCGACCTCGGTCCCCTGCGGGATCGCCGCGTCCTCGATCGTCGCGTCGTGCAGGATCTCGGGCTTGTTGGCCCGGGTGTCGATCGCGATCTCGTAGTGGTGCGCCGCCTTGCGCGGCCCGGTCTTGGAGGTGACGACGACCGGCCGCCCGGTCGTCAGCAGGCCGTACATCCCGGCGGCCGAGATCCCGATCCCCTGCTGGCCGCGCGACTGCCGGTAGCGGTGGAACTTGGAGCCGTAGAGCAGCTTGCCGAAGACCTTCGGGATCTGCTCGCGCACGATGCCGGGGCCGTTGTCCCGGACCTTCGCGACGAAGCGGTCCTCGGCCAGCTGCTCGATCGCGACCTCCACCTCGGGCACGATCCCGGCCTCCTCGCAGGCGTCGAGTGCGTTGTCGACGGCCTCCTTCACGGTGGTCAGGAGCGCCTTGCGCGGGTTGTCGAACCCGAGCAGGTGCCGGTTCTTGGTGAAGAACTCCGAGACCGAGATGTCGCGCTGGCGGGTCGCCATCTCCTGGGCGCCGACGCTGCGGCGCGCGGCACGGGTGCGGCCGGCGGGGCGCGCGGGCGCTTCGGCCGCGGCGGGGGCGGGCGGCTCCGCGGCC
>CAYZDB010000146.1:0-7029 GCA_964476985.1 uncultured Acidobacteriota bacterium
ACAGGGCCTCGCCGGCTTCGGCCACGCCCTCGCACAGCTGCGCCCCCGGCGGCGTCCGCGCCCGGCACCGGCGCCCCCGTCGACGCCGGCAGCCGAGCCGGAGCCGCTGGAGCTCGGCCCGGCCGCGCGCGTCGCCGTGCCGGCCCCGGCCGCCGAAGCGCTCCACGAGCCGCTGCCGCTGCCGGACGATCCGGGGCTCGACGACGAGGACCTCGAGCCCGAGGACGAGCTGTCGGCCGAGGCCGCCGCGGCCACCAGCCGGCGCGCCCCCCGCCGGGCCGCCCGCCCGCGCGGCGAGCAGGCCGCGCTTCCGGTCGACCTCCCGGCCGCCCGGGCCAAGCTCCCACCGCTCGAACTGCTGGCCTCCCCGCCGCCGCAGGCCCCGCCCGACCGCCAGGAGCTGCTGGCGATCGCGCGCCACATCGAGCGGCGCTGCGCCGAGTTCCAGGTCGAGGGACAGGTCACGGAGTTCCATCCCGGCCCGGTCGTCACGACCTACGAGTTCCGCCCCAACGCCGGGATCAAGCTGGCCCGGATCACCTCGCTCTGCGACGACCTGGCGCTGGCGCTCGAGGCCGACAACGTCCGGATCGACCGGATCCCGGGCCGGCCCACGGTGGGAATCGAGGTCCCCAACCGCCGCCGCGAGCTGATCGCGCTGCGCCCGCTGCTCGAGCACGAGAGCTTCCGCCGCCCCAACGACCCGCTGACGATCGCGGTCGGGCGGACCCAGGAGGGCGAGGTCTTCGTCACCTCGCTGGCCAAGATGCCGCACATGCTCGTCGCCGGCTCGACCGGCTCGGGCAAGAGCGTCGGGCTGAACACGATCATCACCTCGATCCTCTACCGCGCCCGGCCCGACCAGGTGAAGTTCATCATGGTCGACCCCAAGATGCTGGAACTGGGGATCTACCAGGGGCTGCCCCACCTGCTCGTCCCGGTCGTGACCGACATGCGGCTGGCGACCAACGCGCTCAAGTGGGGCGTGCGCGAGATGGAGCGGCGCTACCGGCTGCTCGCCTCCTGCAACGTGCGCGACCTGGAGGGCTTCAACCGCCACGTCGAAGAGGACCCCGAGGCGGTCCGCAAGGCGATCGAGAGCATCCCGCGGCGCGGCGAGGGGGAGCGGTTCGAGGCCAAGACGCTCCCGTACATCGTGGTCGTCGTGGACGAGCTGGCCGACCTGATGATGACCACCGGCCACGAGGCGGAAGAAGCGATCGCGCGGCTGGCGCAGAAGGCGCGCGCGGTCGGGATCCACCTCGTGCTCGCGACGCAGCGCCCCTCGGTCGACATCCTGACCGGCACGATCAAGGCCAACTTCCCGGCGCGGATCGGCTTCCGCGTTGCCTCCCGGATCGACTCGCGGACGATCCTCGACGCCTCCGGCGCGGAGCGGCTGCTGGGCCAGGGGGACATGCTGTTCCGGCTGCCCGGCAGCTCGCGGCTGCAGCGCGTGCACGGCGCATACGTCTCCGAGGAAGAGGACCTGCGGATCGTGCGCTGGCTGCAGACCCAGGCCAAGGCCGAGTACGACAAGTCGGTGCTCGAGGAGCAGCCCGACCCGGCGGCCGAGGCGGGCGGCGGAACGGGCGAGGCCTTCAACCCGAACGACCCGGTCTACCGGGACGCGGTCCGCCTGGTCGTGCAGTCCGGGCAGGCCTCCACCTCGTACCTGCAGCGCCGGATGAAGCTGGGCTACTCGCGCGCGGCGCGGATCATCGACCAGATGCAGGAGGACGGGATCGTCGGCCCGCCGGACGGCAGCAAGCCGCGGCAGATCCTGGTCGAGACCGACTACCTCGAGCGGCTGGACGACCCGCGCAACGACCTGTAGCCGCCCCGCCGCTCAGTAGCCGCGGACGGTCACCTCCGGCCCGAGGTCCTGCGGCTTCACCCCCAGGAGCGGCGTGCCGTCGAGCACCTGGATCGAACCGACCGGCCAGCCGCGTTCGAGCTGGAACCACGACTGGACGGCGTAGGGGGCCAGGATCGCGACGTTCGCGGTGCGTCCGCTGAGCGGCTGCTGCGGCTCGGCCGGCTGGAACGGAAAGGGATCGATCAGCACCCGCGCCGACCGCGGCCCGGCGGCCTCCGCCACCACCTGGAACCGGCCCGCCGCTCCGTCCGCGCGGCCGCCCGAGGCGAGCGCGGCGGCGACGGTCTGCCCCGCGGTCTCGAGCACCGTGTCGGCGGTCCTGCCGGCCAGCTCCCACTGCGGGTAGCGCCAGGCGAGCGGCGTCCCGGGCAGGAGCGCCAGCAGCAGGCCGAGCCCCAGCAGGACGAGTGGAGCGGAGCGCAGCGCGGTGCGGTGCCGGCCGGAACCGGCTGCCGCGGCGCGGACCGCGATCCACGCGGCCCCGGCTCCCGCTCCCGCGAACACCGCGAGCGGAGCCAGCAGCCCCTCGCCGTAGCGCAGCCGGAAGACCGGCGCGCTCAGGAAGCTCGCCGCCGCCGCGGCGATCCAGAACAGGCCCGCCCGGCGCACCGCAGGCCACCCGGGCGCGGCGGCCGGAGCGGTTCCGGACCGCAGGAGGACGAGCCACGCGACCAGGGCCGCGGCGAGCATCGCTCCGGCCAGCGGCGCGAGGCCCCAGCGCTGGTGGTCCAGCAGCCCCGCGGCCAGCTCGCGGACCGTCTCGCCGAGCGGCATCGGCAGCTCGCGCTCGTAGCGCCCGATCGTGCCGAGCAGCGCGATCCGGTAGACGAGCTGGGCCGCGAGCCCCGCGGCGAGGACGGCGCTCGCAACCAGCGCGGCCCGGCGGCCGGGACGGGGGCGCCAGGGCGCCAGCGCCAGGATCGCGAGGATCGGGGCCAGCAGCGCCGGCTCCTTCACCGTCGGGGCGAGCAGCGCGAGCAGCACGCCCGCCGCCAGGCGTCCCGGCCGCAGCGGCTCGCGCCCGCTGAGCGCCACGAGGGCGCCCAGCACCAGCGCGGTCGCGAGCGTGTCGGCATCGCGCGAGGTGACCGGGACCGTCTCGGCCTGCAGTGGGTGCAGCGCGTAGACGAACGCGGCGACGGCGAACGCCAGGCGCGGGGCGGCCCCGTGCCGCGCGGCCAGGACACCGGCCAGCGCGGCGGCGAGGCCCAGCAGGCCGAGGCGCATCGCGTGGTAGCCGAAGGGCTGGTCGCCGAAGAGGGCCCACTGGAGCGCGGTGTAGGCGGTCAGCCCCGGCCGCCAGAACCGCGCGCCGTCCCACAGCCCCTCGAGGTAGCGCTGCGTGAACAGGAGCGACGGCTCGGCCAGCACCGCCTTGGCCTGGGCCAGGATCGGCCAGATGTCGGCGCCGGTGAACGGCATGGAGAGCGTCGACCGCCACGCGAAGAGGACCAGGAGGCCGAGCAGCGCGAGCGCCGCGACCGCCGGTCCCGACCGCTCGGAGCGTGGGCTCAACGCGCGATCCCGGGGACCGCGGACGAGGCCACGGGGTTCCCGGTCAGGGGGTCGATCGGGAAGGCCCCCTCGACCGTCTGGGCGCTCGCCTCGAGCAGCGCACCCGAGCGGTCGAACGCCAGTCGGCCGAGCTGCTGGCCGAGCAGGCCGACCCAGAGGGTCGGGGCGGCGAAGCCGTCCTGGGGCGCGGTGCTGATCACCGAGCCGTTGCTCGCGACCGCCGCGTCCACGCCGGGGGCGGCGCGCAGCAGCTCGGCCAGCTCCACGTAGCCCAGGTTCGAGAGCAGGACGACGCGCGCCCCCTGGCCCTTCCAGTGCGCGACGAGCGGCGGCACGACCTCTCGCGGGTCGACGGTGACGACGGTCCCGGTCCGGGGGCCGCCCCAGGCCGCGGTCCGGTCGTGCTCCACCACCCCGATCACGACGATCCGGCCGGACGGCGTGTCGAAGGCCGCCGCCTCGCCCACCAGCGGGCGACCGGTCTCCAGCACGCGGAGGTTCGCGGCCAGCAGCGGAAATGGGGCGGTCGCCGCGAGGGCGGCGATCCCCTCGGCCCCGACCGCCTCCAGGTCGAACCGCCCGACCGCGGCTGCCGCGTAGGGGACGGTCCCGTAGAACGCGATCATCTCGCCGAGCGGCACCAGTTCGTCCAGCGACGGGTCGGCGAGGTTCCCGGTGCTGACCCACAGCGGCTGCACGCCGGGCTCGGCCCTGCGCAGCCATTCGGTGAACGCCGGGCGGTAGAGCGCGCCCCCCATCCGCCCCTGGCAGCCCTTGGGCTTGATGAACCCGGTATCGCCCCCGGTGGCCAGCAGCACCGTGGCCGTACCGTCCGGAAGCGCGCGCCACGCCCCGTCCCCCTCGCCCGCGCCGGCGGCCGGGATGGCGAGCGCGAGCAGCGTGGCCACGACGAACGAAAGCCGCATGCGGAGAGCATAGTCCGGACCGCGCGGGCGGCCAAAAGGCGCGACCGGCGACCACTTCCCCGGCCCGGCGCCGTGGTACATTCGGCGCCTGTCGCCGCCCCGATGGCGACCGGTCAGGACAGCTCGACGTGCCGAAGTCCAAGGGGGAGAAACCGGACACCCTCGGCGCCATCGAACGCGCGCTGGGGTACTCGTTCCGCGACCGCGGGCTGCTGGAGCTCGCGCTGACGCACCGCTCCGCGGCGCACGAGCTGCGGACGACCGGCCACAACGAGCCGCTCGAGTTCCTCGGCGACTCGGTCCTCAACTTCCTCGTCGCCGACCGGATCGTACGGCGGCGCTCCGATCTCGACGAGGGGGCGATGACCCGGCTCCGGGCGTCCATGGTGAACACCCATCGGCTGGCCAAGGAAGCGGTCCGGATGGACCTTGGCCGCGCGGTGCGCCTCGGGAAGGGCGAGGAGCGCTCCGGGGGGCGGGAGAAGCTCTCGATCCTGGCCGACACGACCGAGGCGCTGATCGGGGCGATCTACCTGGACGGCGGGATCCGCCCGGTCCGCTCGCTGATCCTGCGGCTGTTCGGCCCCGAGATCGACCATGCCGGGACCCGGCCGGCGGGCAACTGGGACCCCAAGACCCGCCTCCAGGAGCTGGTCCAGGCGCGCGGAATCGTGCTGCCCGAGTACCGGCTCGTCTCGGAGTCCGGTCCCGACCACTCGCGCCAGTTCGAGGTCGAGGTGCTGGTCGACGGGCAGGTGATCGGGCGCGGCGCCGGGTCGGCCAAGAAGCGCGCCGAGCAGGCGGCCGCTTCCGAGGCGCTCAAGGCGCTCAAGCAGACCTGACCCGAACCCCGGCCGGGCTCGCGCCGCGCGTTCGCGCGGGCCGGCACGGAGGCCAGGCCCCTACGGCAGCTGCTGCAGGCAGCGCGGCGCGCCGTCGGCGGCGCAGGGCTGGAAGACCTGCAGGTCGCCAAAGGCGTCGTGCTTGTACTTCGTCGGGTCGGGAAGCGCTTCGCAGACGATCTCCGCCCCCTCCCCCGCATTCCCTTGAACGGCCTGCACGTAGCCGATCGAGCGCAGCGCGGCCTCCGTCTCGTCGATCAGCTGCTGCGGCAGCATCGCGCGCGGGACCTTGGCCGCGGCGATCGCCTCGAACCGGGCGCGCAGCGCGCCCCGCATCGCCGCCAGGGCCGGTCCGCCCTGCGCCGCGAGGTCGCGGGTCTCGCCGGGGTCGGCGGAGAGGTCGAAGAGCGTCTCCGCGCAGGTGCGGTGGTCCAGCTGGTACTTCCACTTCCCCTGCACCAGTCCGGTGTAGCAGCCCATCCGCAGCGTCTGCGTCAGGGCCGAGGAGTCGGCCGCGGCCTCGGCGGGAGCCAGGGGGAGCGGCGGGACCAGCCCGAAGTCCTGGTACGGAAGCCCGGCCAGTTTCAGCAGCGTCGGTCCGATCTGCGCGATCTCGGCCGCCGCGCCGATCTCCGCCGGTGCCAGGCGGCCGGGCCAGCGGATCATGATCGGCACGTGCGTCATGTCCTGGTCGACGCGGATCGTGTGACCCAGCCAGCCGTGGGCCTGGAAGGACTCGCCGTGGTCGCCCAGGATCACGACGATCGTGTCGTCGGCCCGGCCGAGCTGCTCGAGGTGGTCGAGGATCTCGCGCACGAACTTGTCGGTGTAGGCGATCTCGCCGCGGTACTGCCCGTGCAGGTAGAGCGCGCCGTCGGCCGGAAGCGGGTTCTCGATCCACTTCAGGCACTGCACGTCTTCGCGGTCGGGCTTGACGCCGACCCGGTACTGCGCGTCGTAGGGGGCCGGCGGGATGTAGTTGTAGTGCGGGTCCCAGAAGTGGACCCAGACCAGGAAGCGGTCGTCCTTGTAGCGGTCGAGCAGGTGGAGCGTCTTGCCCGACAGCTTGGGCGAGGTGACGACGTCGTGCCCGAGCGGCTCGAAGTCGTAGTCGTCGAAGCCGCGCGAGAAGCCGTACTCGGGGCGCAGCGTCAGGGCCGGCGAGACGGCCCCGGTGCGCCATCGGGCCTGCCGGAGCCGCTCGGCCAGCAGCGGGACGGAGGCGGCGAGCGCGCGGTCGTGCTCCTCGACGCCGTGCGCGGGGGCCGGCATCCCGGTCATCACGGCCATCATCGACGGCGTGGTCCACGGGGCCGCGGAGAGCGCATTCGTGAAGCGGACCGACTCCTTCGCGAAGGCGGCCAGGGTCGGCGCGACGGGACGGCCGTTCTCGACGCGCGTCACCTCGTCGGCGCGCAGCGAGTCGATCGAGATGACGAGGATCGAGGGCTTCGGCTTCTGGCAGCCGGCCGCGGCCAGCGCGGCGAGGACCAGCACCAGCGCCGCAAGCGCGCGGCGCGCGGGGAGCAGTGCGGCGCGGCTCACGGCGTTCCCGCCGGTGCGCCGCCGACGGCCCGCTGGGTCGGCGGCTGGGCCTTGGCCTGGCCGCGCCCCTGGAAGGCCTGGGCGCGGCGCGCGAGGGCGGAGCCGGGACCGCCCTTGAGCAGCGTCTTGTCCGTTCGGACGGTCTCCGTGATCTGGGGCCCGGCGACCGCCTCGGCCTTGTCCAGGGCGGCGATCGCGGCCCGCTCGTCGCCCGCATCGGCCTCGACCCGCGCCAGTTCGACCCAGGCCTGGGCCACGCCGGGCTGTGCCGCCAACACGGTCTGCAGGCGGGAGCGGGCGTCGTCGTGGCGGCCGCCGGCAC
>CAYZDB010000147.1:0-7028 GCA_964476985.1 uncultured Acidobacteriota bacterium
CTGGCCGCGGCGCCCGCCAGCCGCTCGACGAATCCCCGCGCGTTGCGCTTGTCGAGGACCGCGGCGACCCGCGCCCCGTCCATCGACCGCGCCGGGTTCGTCCCGTCGGCGATCAGCACGACGGGGGGCGCGGCCTGGCGCGTCGAAGCCAGCCAGCGGCGGGCGTCATCGAGCGCGGCGGTCGAGCAGACGAGCAGGTCGAAGCGGACGGCGGCGGCGCCGGGAGGTTCCGGACTTGTGCGAACGTCTGCGTCGGGCCAGGCGCGCTCGAGCGCCTCGCGCACGATCTCGGCGTGGTCGGGGTGCGGCTCGAGCACGAGCACGCGCGGCGCGGCGGCCGACGCGCTCGCGTCGCGATCCGGCCGGCCCGTCCCCTCGCGCTGTTCCACCGACTCCGACTCCCGGGAGTGATGGTGCCCGCGGCCCGCCGCGAACACAACCCCCGCCGCGCCGGCGCGCGATGCCGCGAGAGCGTCTAGTCGTCCCCGTCCCGCCCCTCCCAGAGGTGCGTCCGCGTCTCGGCCACGATCACCCCCGACAGCAGCAGCAGCGAGACCAGGTTCGGAATCGCCATCAGGCCGTTGGCGATGTCGGCGAACGACCAGACCGCCGGCAGCGTCGCGACCGAGCCGACCATCACCGCGACCACCCACACCAGCCGGTAGGGGACGATCGCGCGCACGCCGAACAGGTACTCGGCGGCCTTCTCGCCGTAGTAGCTCCAGCCCAGGATCGTCGAGAAGACGAAGGTCAGGAGGCCCACGGTCAGCACCGTCGGGCCGATCCACGGGATGTGCGAGAAGGCGGCGTGCGTCAGCTCCGCGCCCTTCAGCCCCGCGGTCCAGTCGGCGGTGTTGACGATCACCAGCCCGGTCATCGCGCAGACCACGACCGTGTCCCAGAAGGTCCCGGTCGAGGAGACCAGCGCCTGCCGGACGGGGTTGGCGGTCTGCGCCGCGGCGGCGACGATCGGCGCGCTCCCCAGCCCCGACTCGTTGGAGAACAGGCCGCGCGCCACGCCGTAGCGCAGCGCCTCGCGCATCGTCGCCCCGGCGAAGCCGCCGGCCGCAGCCTGCCCGGTGAAGGCGCTCGAGACGATCAGCCGGATCGTCTCCGGCAGCGTCTCCCACCCCATGGCCAGCAGGATCGCGCAGCCCGCGACGTAGAAGATCGCCATGAACGGGACGAGCGCCTCGCAGACCCGCGCGATCGACTTGATCCCGCCCAGGATCACGACCGCGGTGAGCACGGTCATCAGCGCGCCGCTGATCCAGGGCGAGACGCCGAAGGAGGTCCGGACCATCGACGAGATCGAGTTGGCCTGGACCATGTTGCCGATCCCGAAGGCGGCGATCGCGGTCAGTGCGGCGAAGACGATCCCCAGCCACCGCATGCCGAGCGCGCGGTCGAGCACGTACATCGGGCCGCCGGCCATCATCCCGCGCTCGTCCTTGATCCGGTACTTCACGGACAAGAGCGCCTCGGAGTACTTGGTCGCGATCCCGAAGACGCCCGTCAGCCACATCCAGAGCACCGCGCCCGGCCCGCCCAGCGAGACCGCGGTCGCGACGCCGACGATGTTCCCGGTCCCGATCGTCGCGGCCAGCGCGGTGGTCAGGGCGCCGAACTGGCTGACGTCCCCTTCCGCCCCGGGGTCGCGCCGGACGGAGAGCCGGATCGCGCGCCCGAGGTAGCGCTGGATCACGCGGGTGCGGATCGTCAGGTAGAGGTGCGTCCCGACCAGCAGGACCAGCAGCGGCGGCCCCCAGACCCAGTCCGAGATCTTCGCGAGCAGCGCTTCCAACTCGTGCACGGTCCCCTCCCGGTCGCTCGAGGGGGCGCGGGGCGCCCCGTCAGTCCCTGGTGCGGTGGTAGAGCTGCTCGCAGAGATCGCGCTTGACCTTGCCCGAGCTCGTGCGCGGGATCCGGGGCACCAGGATCACGTCGTGCACCGGGACCCCGTGGCGGGCCAGGACGTAGCGCTTGACCTCGTTGACCAGCTCGGCCTGGTCGGAGGATATCAGCCTCTCGACGTACTCCTCGAGGTCGCCGACGCTGGCCCCCTTCCACCAGCCGCGCGGCCCCCCCAGCTTCATGAACGCCTGCAGCGCCCCGATCTTGGCCCGCACCGCCGGGGTCATCCGCCCGACCGGCACCGTCAGCACGATCAGCGCCTCGCGCCCCTCGATCTCGAGCGAGAAGACGTGGACCTTCCCGCGCTCGAGGAACGGCAGCTCCTCGAGGTCGGCCACGATGTCGTGGGCGTAGTAGTTGCGGCCGTTGATGATCATCAGGTCCTTGAGCCGGCCGGTGACGAACAGGCGCCCGTCCTCGTCCAGCAGGCCCAGGTCCCCGGTGCGCAGCCAGCCGTCCTCGAACGGCCCGGGCCCGGCCTCGTCGCCGAGGTAGCCGGCGGTGACCGAGGCCCCGCGCAGCAGGATCTCGCCGATCTCGCCCGGGGCCGCGGCGCTCCCGTCCTCGCGCCGGATCCGGACCGCCATGCCGCCCACCGCGCGTCCGACCGACGGGACCTCGACCCCGTCGACGACGCGGGTCGCGAGCGGCTCGCGGAAGCGCGGGCCGGTCGCGATCAGCGTGGCCTCGGCCAGGCCGTAGACCGGGTGGAGCGCGCGCGGGTCGAAGCCGCAGCGCGCGAAGCGGGCGGCGAAGCGGCGCAGCGAGGCCGGCCGGACCGGCTCGGCGCCGACGAACAGGACTTCCCACGACGACAGGTCGATCCGGCGCTCCTCGAGCATCTCGTCGCTGATCCGGTCGGTGCACAGGTCGAGCGCGAAGCTGGGGCAGACCGAGATCCGGGCCCCGATCCGGCTGACGGTCTCGAGCCACGCGACCGGCTTCATCAGGAAGCGGATCGGGTTCATGATCACCATCCGCCGCGGCGCGACGAACAGCGAGGTGAAGAGCGCCCCGATCAGCCCCATGTCGTGGTAGAGCGGCAGCCAGCTGCAGGCCGCTTCGTCGCGGTGGCGGCGCCCCAGCTCGGTGATCAGCCGGACGTTGTCGAGCACGTTCTCGTGCGAGATCCGGACCCCTTTCGGGCGCGCGGTGCTGCCCGACGAGAACTGCACGAAGGCCAGGTCCCGCGGGTCGGGCGCGGCCGGCGGGAGCTCGGGGACCGGCCCCTCCGCGTCGAGCGACGACGGCACGAAGTCGACCAGCCGCGACGGCGACAGGAGCTGCGCCTCGTCGTTGCCGGCGACCAGCTCGGGCTGGGTGAAGACCGCCCGGGCCCCGGTGGCCTCGACGAGCTGGGCGACGAACGGGAGCTGGGCCCCCCTCGCCTGCCCCATCGTCTGCCCGCTGACCGAGAGCGGGACGGCGCCCAGGTGGAACAGCGCGAGGAATCCGGCCAGCACGTCGGGATCGCCCGTCGGGCAGACCACGACGCGGTCGCCCGGCCCGACCCCCTGCGCCGCCAGCGCCGCGGCGTGCGCCAGCACCTTGCGGTGCAGCGCCGGCCAGGAGAAGTCGCGCTCGGCCCCGCGCGCGTCGACCAGCGTCAGGCCGTGGTCCTCGCCGCCGCGCGCCAGCCCGGCGACCAGCTCGGCCATCGTGCGCGGCGCGCTCACAGCGCCGGGACCGCCTGGGTCAGCCGTCCCTCGACGCGCGCCAGGATCTCGTCGAGCGAGCGGCCGACCAGCGTCAGGCCGTGATTCTTCAGGCCGACCGTGGCCGAGGCCGGGTCGGGCGCGGCCCGCACCAGCGCGGCGACCTCGTCGGCCAGCTGCTGCGTGCCGCAGGGCCAGTTCTGCTGCGTCGCGGTCACGCCGTCGAGCCAGGCGTGGACGTGGACGATGGCGCCGGCGTCGGGGACCGCGCGGTAGATCGCGAGGTGCTCGATCGCGTCGACCGAGACCCGGGATTCCGGGTCGGTTCCCGGCGGGACCGAGCAGAGGATCGTGTGCGAGGCGGCGTCGAACCCCTTGACCAGCAGCAGGTCCTGCCCGATCCGCTCCAGCTTCCCCTTGTCGACGCCGCGGCCGGTCATCCAGAACGACCCGGCGTCGCGGCGCGCCGAGAGGTTGCCGTAGGAGATCCGGCGCAGCCCGAAGTACTTCATCACCAGCCGCCGGTCGCGCTCGGTCAGGACGCCGTCGAGGTCGAAGACCGTCGGCAGCAGGTTCAGCGCGGCGAGGCGCCGGCCGGCCGCGGCCAGCGCGCGCGTCGTCCCGTCGCCGCCGTGCAGCGCGGGCGGCAGGTCCTCGTCGAGCCGGTTGGCGATCACCAGCCGCGCCCCGGCCAGCGGCGCGACGGCGTCGAGGATCGCGCCCGCCAGGCCCGCGTCGGCGGGCTGCGCGCGGAACCCCAGCTCGGGCGTCATGAAGCAGGCCCGGCCCGCCAGCGGGCCGCCGCGGACGCGGTGGACCACCAGGTTCGAGAGCGTGCGGACCAGGGCCGCGTAGGTGGCGCGCTTGAGCCCGGCCTCGTCGGCCAGCCCCGCGCCGTCGCTGTCGACCAGGGTGGCGAGGAAGACCGACGGGTCGGGGCGCAGGTAGCTGACGCGCGCCTCTTCCAGCGTCGTCGCCTGGACCACCAGGTCGACCTCCGGGTCGTCGGGCGCGGCCGGCGCCAGCCCGCGCGCCGGCAGGCCCGCTTCCACCTCGGCCAGCAGCGCGCGAAGCGGTTCCGGCAGCGCCCCGTCGCGGACGACGGCGGCCTTCACGCCCCCTCCCCCGCCCCGGCCCGCACCGCCTCGACCAGCGCGACGAGCCGCGCGAACGGTGCGCCGACCAGCTCGGGCACGCGCTCGGGCGGGACCTCGATCGCGAAGGCGTCCTCGGCGTCGAGCAGCAGCGCGAGCAGCGCGGCGGAGTCGTAACCCAGCTCGTAGTTCAGCCGGTCGTCGTCGCCGACGCGCGCCAGCTGCAGCCTCGAGCGCGCGATCACGAGGCGCTCCAGCCGCTCGCGCGTGTCGGAGGTCGCCACCGGGCGGCTCCTAGCCCGGGCCTTCGATCCCGGCCATGACCTCGGGCGACTTCTCGCCCCCGGCCACGGTGATCGTCTCGAGGCCGTGCCCGCCCGGTCCGCGCTCCGCGCGGCGCAACATCCAGGCGAAGAACAGGCCGAGCAGCCCGGTGATCGAGAAGATCCACATCCCCGGGCGGTAACCGGCCGGGTTGGCGGCGCTGGCGTCGAAGGTCGTGTTGGCCCAGCCGATCAGCAGGTTGAAGCCGAACAGGCCGATGTTCTGGATCATCGTCATCAGGCCGTAGGCGGTGCCCAGCTTGTTCTGCCCGACGATGTACGCGACCGACGGCCACATCACGGCCGGGATCACCGAGAAGGCGGTCCCCATGATCGCCATCGGCACGTAGAGCGAGATGCCGCTGTAGGCCATGATCAGGTAGACCGGCACCAGCAGCAGCGAGCCGGCGATCATGAAGAGCGTCCGCTTGCCGACGCGGTCGACCACCAGGCCGGCCAGCGGGGTGCAGACCATCGCGAAGAGCGTCAGCATCGAGGACAGGAAGCCGGCCTCCTCGCGCGAGACCCCGTGGGCGTCCTGGAAGAACTTCACCGCGAAGGTCTGGAACGGGAAGATCCCGGAGTAGAAGGTGACGCAGAGCGCGACCACGAACCAGTACGACCGCCCGAAGCCGCGCAGGTCGCTGAACACGACCTTGTCCGACGAGCCGGCGGCCGCCATCGCGTAGCGCCGGACCGCGCCCGACTCCATCACCCAGTAGACGGCCCCCGCGATCAGCGAGATGAAACCGAAGATGGTCGCGATGAAGAGCGGCCCCTGCCAGCCGGCGTAGGCCTCGCGGGCCCAGGTGGGCGAGTTGAGCGCGGCGAACGAGCCGAGCCGCGCGATCGTCAGGTTCAGGCCGAAGGCGAACGACAGCTCCTTGCCGCGGAACCACTGGGCCAGCGCGGTCGTGATCGCGACGATCAGCGACTCGGCGCCCAGCCCGAACAGCAGGCGGCCCGCCGCCATCACGGGGAGGGTCGGGGTCAGCGCGGTGACGACGGCGCCGACGGCGCAGAGCAGCGAGAACATGAAGGTCGACTTCTTGACGCCGATCCGGTCGATGATGATCCCGCCGATCAGCACCATGATGATGTTCGGGAAGCTGTAGATCGCGTTGAGCAGGCCGATGTTGTCGTCGGTGAACTTCAGCTGCTTGACCAGCACGTCGGCCAGCGGGCTGATCGAGTCGTAGACGTAGTAGTTGCCGAACATCGCCAGGCTGAGGATCACCAGCACGGCCCAGCGGTAGGCGGGCGGCGGCGGCGGCAGGGGGTGTGCTGGGGACCGGTCGGCGGTCATCGGGTCTCCGGAGGACCCGGGAGTTTACCCCTGCCCGGGGACGACTGCGCGCAGCGCGCCGGGGAGGACCGTGATCGTCACCTCGCGCGCCCCGGCCGAGACGATCTCGCCGTCGGCGTGGACCGGGATCCCGGGCGAGAAACTCGCCGTAAGCTCGACGAACCGTCCCAGTTCAAACCGCGGCTCGCGCCCGAGGTCGGCGCGGAACGCCCGCCACAACAGGCGCAGCACCTCGGCGCGGCGCGACGGGCCGAGCCGCCCGAAGTCGAGCAGGCCGTCGTCCGGGCGGGCCGCGGCGGCCATCACGAAGCCCCCGCCGGTGGTGTGGCCGTTGGCGACCGTGAAGATCGTGACCGCGCCGCGGACCGGGCGGCCGTCGATGGTTCCGGCCATCTCCCAGGGTCCCGGCAGCGCGGCCATCGAGCCGAGCGCCGCGAGGGCGTAGGCCGGGAACCCGTGCAGCGGCAGGCGCCGGGCCCGCACCGCAACGTCCCCGTCGAACCCCAGCCCGGCCGCGTTGGCGAAGAGCACCGCGCGGCCGTCGGCGACCAGCCGGCCCAGGTCGAGCGGCCGCGTGCGGTCGCCGGCCAGGGCCAGCGCCAGCGCGGCCCGCGGCTCGAGGGGCAGGCCGAGGGCCCGCGCGAGGTCGTTGCCGCGGCCCGCGGGGACGACCCCCAGCCGCGGGCGGGCCGCCGCGTCGGGCTGCCCCGCGACGAGCCCCGCCGCGACGGCCTGG
>CAYZDB010000148.1:0-7023 GCA_964476985.1 uncultured Acidobacteriota bacterium
GTCACGGAGCCGCCGGCGGACGAACCCCGGTACACGGACGACAAGATCGCGGTGCCGACGGCGATCGAGGTTCCGGCCGGCGAGGTCGTGCAGGGCGACGTCGTCTGCATCGGCGGGACCGCGGTCGTCGCGGGCCGCGTGATCGGCGACATGGTCGTGGTGGGCGGGACGGCGGAGCTGACCGGCGCCGTGGAGGGGGAGCTGGTCGCGGTCGGGTCGAACGTCTCGTTCGGACCGGACGCCTCGGTGGGCGACGATGTCGTGACGGTCGGCAGCGCGGTCGACGACGGCGGCCTGGAGTTCGGGGGCGAGCGGGTCAACGTCATCCCGGTCTTCGGCATCCCGACGGCCCGCGGAGCGTTCGGAGTGGTCGGCTCGCTCCTGGGATGGTTGTCGTTGCTGCGGGTCTTCCTGGTCTTCGTCGCGATCCTCGCCTTCCTGGCGCTCGCGCCGCGCCAGGTCCTCGAGCTGAGCGAGCGGCTGCGCTCCGGCTACATCCGGGCGCTGTTCGTCGGGCTGGTCGCGCACGCGGCGATGGCCGTGCTGAGCCTGCTGCTGGCGATCACCGTGATCGGCCTGCCGGTCCTGCTGGTCCTGGCGGCGTCGTTCTGGCTGCTGCGGATCCTGGGCCGCGCCGCGCTGTTCCACGCGCTGGGCTCCGGCCTCGGGCGCGGGATCTCGCGGGAGATGTCGCTCGTCGGCGCGACGCTGCTCGGCTTCGTCCCCTGGGCGCTGCTGGTCGTGCTGCCGCTCTTCTTCGGCTTCGCCGGGCTGATCGTCGCGGTCGCGGTGCGGATGGTGCTCAAGGTGCTGGTCGACTGCCCGGCGATCGGCTGCGTGCTGGAGTGGCTGCTGGACCAGCGCCGTGCGCGCCGCGTGGCGGCCATCCCGCCGCCCCCGCCGGCGCCTCCGGTCGTGCCGGTCACCGCGTAGCGGGCGGCCGCGGCCGCTCAGATCAACGCCGAGAGGGCTTCGCAGGCGGCGGTGAAGGGGCGCGAGCCGACGGGACGGTCGCGCCCGCCGGGGAACCGCGCGAAGAGCGCGTCGAGCCGCCGCAGCGTCCCCGCGACGCGATCCTCCGGCAGGTCTCCGGCCGCGATCCGGCGCGCGATCTCGTCGCGCGCCCGGCGCGGGGCGTCCAGCCCGTGGCAGAACAGCGCGAGGTCGCAGCCGGCCTCCAGCGCGCGCCAGGCCCGCTCCGCCGGCCCCGCGCCGGAGGCGACCGCGCCCATCTCCAGGTCGTCGCTG
The DNA here is from genome assembly GCA_964476985.1 of uncultured Acidobacteriota bacterium. GTDB lineage: Bacteria > Acidobacteriota > Polarisedimenticolia > J045 > J045 > JALOKP01. The sequence goes on from CAYZDB010000148.1 coordinate 1,249, forward strand.
ATCGCGAGTCCGTCGAAGCCGATCCGCCCGCGGAGCCAGCCGGTGACCAGTGTCCGGCTGAAGGTCGCGGGGCGAGGCGCATCGCCGTCGACCGCCGGGTAGTGCGCGTGCGCGGTCATGACCATCGGCGCCTCGGCGGCGAGCGCGCGGTAGGGGAGGAGGTGCCGCTCCCACAGGTCCTCCGCCGACAGCGGCGAGGTCGCGAGTGCGACGTGGGTGTCGAGGTCGCTCCCGCCGAGCCCGGGGAAGTGCTTGAGGCAGCCCGCGATCCCGGCCTGCTCGAGGCCCGCCAGGACCGCCCCGGCGACCGCGGCGACCGGTTCCGCCGCCACGCCGAACGAGCGGTCCCCGATCGCGTTGAGGCCGGGCCCGTCGTCGAGGTCGACGATCGGGTGGAAATCGACGTCGACCCCGAGCGCGGCCAGCGCGTGTCCCACCGCGGCCCAGACCGCCTGGATCCGGCCGGCGCCCCAGCCGGCCTGGACGCGGCCGGGCGGGAGCCGGTGGAAGAGCGGTTCGATCTCGCGCAGCCGGTTGACCCGACCGCCTTCCTGGTCCAGGGCGAGGAACAGCGGCGCGGCCACCGACTCGCGGATGCCGGCGATCAGGTCGGCGGTCTGGGCCGGGGAGCGGAGGTTCCGGGCGAACAGGATCGCGCCGGCCGGCCGGAGTTCCGCCAGCGCGTCGGCCTGGTCGCGCGGCAGTTCGGGCCCCGGAAGGGCCGCGACGAGCATCCTCCCGGCGCCCTGCGGGTCGTTGACGAATGGGTTCATGGCGCGATTGTCGGGAGCGGGGGCGAGGGCGTCAACGCGGCGGGCCGGACCCGGCCGCGCGGCCTTCGGAAAGGAAATTCCAGCCGGGGGGCGGTCGCACGGCGCCCCTGCGCCACCCGCAAGTCTTTCTCGGTCAGCCGGTTTGCCGGTTTTCGGGACCGTTTTCCGCCGTCCGCCGGCTGGCGGGACCGCTTGCCGGGAGCGCCGTCCGAGGTTATCTTCCGCCTCGCTTCTTTGCCTTCCTGACCAGTAAATTGACGACGAGGGCCCCGCGTGCTCTTCCGCCGCCAGTTCACCATCATGATCCTGCCGGACGCCCACCTCAGGCTGCGCCGGCTTCACCTTCGCGGCGCCCATTTCCTGTGGGCGCTCGCGGTGCTCGGCATCGTCGGCGGCCTGGCCGCCAGCGCGCCGCTGCTCGGGCTCTGGGCCGGTCAACTCTCGGGTCAGCTCGCCGAGGTGAAGGAGGAGCGCGACCGCCTCGCCGAGCGCTCCCAGGAAGTCGAGGCGACGCTGGCCGAACTGCGCCGCAAGGTCGACCAGTTCGAGCGCCGCACGGAGAAGATGGCTTCGCTCGCCGGGCTGAACATGCCCAGCCTCGCGCACGGCGGCCTCGGCCAGCCGGAAGGCGTCGCGAACATGGCGCCGACGCTTCGCGCCGACGTGCTGAAGAGCGAGGCCGACGACCTGTCCGATCGCAGCGCGCTGCTCGAGCGGCGGCTCGACGTGGTCGAGCTCGAGCTGACCAAGCGCTCCGAGCGCCTGGCCCGGATGCCGTCGCTGCTGCCCGTGCCCGGCCTGATCGGTGGCGGGTTCGGCTGGCGCCGCGACCCCTTCACCGGCACGAAGCAGTTCCACCGCGGCGTCGACGTCTCGGCGCCGACCGGGACCCCGGTCTACGCGCCCGCCGACGGCATCGTGATCGCGGCGGAACGCGAGAGCGGCTACGGCAACGTCCTGACGATCAGCCACGGCGACGGGATGGTCACGCGCTACGGGCACCTCTCGGCCTTCAAGGCGAAGCCGGGGCAGGAGGTTCGCCGCGGCGACGCCATCGCGCTGGTGGGCAGCTCCGGCCGCTCCACCGGGCCGCACCTGCACTACGAGGTGCTGCTCGAGGGGCGCCAGGTCGACCCGATGGCCTACGTCCTGGACGAGGGCGCCGGCTTCTGAGCCGCGGCCCCGCCCGCTCCGCACGGCGCTGAGCCCCCCTCCGGCCGCCCCTCGGGGCGGCCGGTCGCGCGTGCGCCCTCCTTCCATCCGGGCTAGGATCCCCGCGTTTTACTCCCCCTTCGGAAGGCCATGATGATCGGGACCGTCCTCGGCAAGATCTTCGGCACCAGGAACGACCGGGAGCTCAAGCGGCTGCAGCCGATGGTCGCCGCGATCGGGGCGCTCGAGCCGGGCCTCCAGGCCCTGAGCGACGAGCAGCTGCGCGGCCGGACCGCCGCCTTCCGCGAGAAGCTGGCCCAGGGCGCGTCGCTCGACGACGTCAAGCTCGAGGCCTTCGCGGTGGTGCGCGAGGCCGGCAAGCGCGTGCTCGGGATGCGTCACTTCGACGTCCAGCTCGTCGGCGGCCTGGTGCTGCACGAGGGGACGATCGCCGAGATGCGGACCGGCGAGGGCAAGACGCTGGTCGCGACCCTGCCGGCCTACCTCAACGCGCTGGAAGGCAAGGGGGTCCACGTCGTCACGGTCAACGACTACCTGGCCCGCCGCGACGCCGAGTGGATGGGGCGGATCTACCGCTTCCTCGGGATGTCCGTCGGGTGCATCCAGCACGACCTGGACAAGCCGTCGCGGCGCGCCGCCTACACCAGCGACGTGACCTACGGCACCAACAACGAGTTCGGCTTCGACTACCTGCGCGACAACATGGAGTTCACCGCGGCCTCGATGGTGCAGCAGCTCGGGCACCACTTCGCGATCGTCGACGAAGTCGACTCGATCCTGATCGACGAGGCCCGGACCCCGCTGATCATCTCGGGCCCCTCGGAGGGCGACGTCAACAAGTACTACGTCGTCGACCGGATCGTGCCGCGGCTGAACGCCGGGCGGGTGATCGCCGGAGATGTGCGGCGCGAGGACCGCGACGAGGTCGAGGCCACCGGCGACTACATCGTCGACATCAAGGGGCGCTCGGTCACCCTGACCGAGCAGGGCGTCTCCCACGCCGAGAAGCTGCTCGGCGTCTCGAACCTCTACGACCCCAAGAACATCGACCTGCTCCACGCCACCCAGCAGGCGCTGCGCGCCCACGCGCTCTACGAGCGCGACGTCGACTACATGGTCGAGGACGGCGAGGTCGTGATCGTCGACGAGTTCACCGGCCGCAAGATGCCGGGCCGGCGCTGGTCGGACGGGCTGCACCAGGCCGTCGAGGCCAAGGAAGGCGTGAAGATCCAGAGCGAGAACCAGACGCTCGCCACGATCACCTTCCAGAACTACTTCCGGATGTACCACAAGCTGTCGGGCATGACCGGCACCGCCGAGACCGAGGCCAGCGAGTTCGCCGAGATCTACAAGCTCGACGTGATGGTGATCCCGACCAACCAGCCGATGGTCCGCGACGACTTCGCCGACGCGATCTTCCGCTCCGAGGACGCCAAGCAGCGCGCGGTCGTCGAGGAGATCAAGGAGCTGCACGAGAAGCGCCAGCCGGTGCTGGTCGGCACGACCTCGATCGAGAAGTCGGAGAAGATCTCCGAGCTGCTGCGCAGGAAGGGGATCCCCCACGAGGTGCTGAACGCCCGCCACCACGCGCGCGAGGCCGAGATCGTGGCCCAGGCCGGCCGGCTCGGGGCGGTGACGATCGCGACCAACATGGCCGGCCGCGGCACCGACATCCTGCTGGGCGGCAACGCCGAGTTCCTGGCCCGCGCGCTGGCGCTCGAGGCGACCGGGCGGTCCTGGGCCGAGTGCACGCCGGAGGAGCAGCAGCAGGCGCTGGAGCGCGCCCGGGAGAGCACCGCGCGCGACCACGAGGAGGTCGTCCGGCTGGGCGGCCTGCACATCATCGGGACCGAGCGGCACGAGGCCCGGCGGATCGACAACCAGCTGCGCGGCCGCGCCGGCCGGCAGGGCGATCCCGGCGCCTCGCGCTTCTACCTCTCGCTCGAAGACGACCTGATGAAGCGCTTCGCCTCGTGGCTGATGGAAAAGGCCCTGACCGAGGCCGACGACGTCCCGATCGAGTCCGGGATGGTCAGCAAGGCGATCGAGCGGGCCCAGAAGCAGGTCGAGGCCCAGAACTTCTCGATCAGAAAGCAGCTGCTCGAGTACGACGACGTCCAGAACAAGCAGCGGCAGGAGGTCTACGCCCTGCGGCGCGAGATCCTCGACGGCGGCGACCAGCGCGAGTTCGTGATGACCAAGGCGCGCGAGCTGCTCGAGGAGCTGGTCGACGAGCACATCCCGGCCGACCCGGACGTCGAGACCCGGCCCGAGGAGCTGGCGGCCCAGGTCCTGCACTTCTACGGCTTCGAGCCGTCGAAGGAAGGGATCGAGATCGAGCAGCTCGGGCGCGACGAGCTGACCGGCGCGCTCTGGTCGACGATCCAGCGGCGCTACGAGGCCAAGGAGCAGCACGTCGGCCTCGAGCGGATGCGCGATTTCGAGCGCTACGTGATCCTGCAGCTGATCGACCACCAGTGGAAGGACCACCTGCTGGCGCTCGACCACCTCAAGGAGGGGATCCACCTGCGGGCCTACGCGCAGAAGGACCCCAAGATCGAGTACAAGCGCGAGTCCTTCGAGCTGTTCGGCGAGATGAAGCAGCGGATCGAGGACGAACTGGTCCGCTACCTGATGATCGTCCAGATCATGAGCCAGGAGGAACAGGAGCGGGAGGAGGAGCGCCGCCGCCGCGAGCAGGAGGCGATCTTCCAGGCCGCGTCGCGCTCGCGGGCCGGCGAGGAGGCGAAGCAGGCCCAGACGGTCCGGAAGAAGGAAGGGACCGAGACCGGGCGCAACGACCCCTGTCCCTGCGGCTCGGGCAAGAAGTACAAGAAGTGCCACGGCGCGGTGGCGTAGCCCGGCGGGTCCGCCGGCCGGGACGCGGGCCCGGACAGGCCGCCCTGCGCGCCGGCGCCGCGCCCGGGTCGGACCGCGCGGCCCGAAGGTCCGCCGGGTAGGTCCCCGAGGCGAGCCCGGCCAGCCCGCCGCCCGGCCGGCCGAGCGACGCCCGCCGCTTGCCGGCGTGGCGCCGCGGCACCAAGTTCGCCCCGTGCTCCGCCCGGAGCCGGGCCGGCCCGGCGCTGCCGAAGGCGAAGCCGGGAGGCCGCATGCCCCTGACCCTCGAAGTCATCGAGTGGCGCCAGGACGACGGGACCGAGATCGTGCATCGCTTCGAACCGGGCGGAGAGATCAAGCTCGGCGCGCAGCTCACCGTCACCGAGAGCCAGTGGGCCGTCTTCTTCCGCGACGGCCGCGCATACGACGCCTTCGAGGCCGGCCGGCACGTGCTCAGCACGGCCAACATCCCGCTGCTGGTCGAGCTGCTCAAGCTCCCGTACGGCGGGCGGACCCCGTTCCGGGCCGACGTCTACTTCGTGGCCCGCAAGCTGTTCGCCGACCAGAAGTGGGGGACGCGCGAGCCGGTCGTCTTCCGCGACCCGCAGTTCGGGATGCTGCGGCTGCGCGCTCACGGCCGCTACGCGATCCACGTGACCGACCCGCGGCTGTTCGTCAACGTCCTGGTCGGCACGCTCGGCCGCTACACGACGGCGGAGCTCGAGGATTACCTGCGCGAGGTGATCGTCGCGCGGCTGAACGACGCGCTGGGCGAGCTGGCGATCCCGCTGCTCGACCTGCCGCGCCAGTACGACGAGCTGGCCGAGGAGATCCAGCGCCGGGTGGCGCCGGACGTGGCGCGGCTCGGGCTGGCGCTGGCGGGCTTCTACATCGGCGCGATCGTCCCGCCCGAGGAGGTCTCCCGGGTGATCGACGAGCGCACCTCGATGGCCGCGGTCGGGCTGGAGGGGGACTACCTGCGCTTCAAGGC
>CAYZDB010000149.1:0-6987 GCA_964476985.1 uncultured Acidobacteriota bacterium
GGATGGCGTCGGCGAGGTTCAGGAGCGACGGCGTCCCGTAACCGAGGAACCCCGCCGCCAACTGTGTGTCGAACAGGCGGTCGGGCAGTGCACCGCACGCGTACTGCAGCACCTCGAGGTCCTGCCGCGCCCCGGCCACCTCCTCGAGGTGCAGCGCCGGGTCGAGCCGGTCCAGGTGCGGGTGGGTCCGCGTGTGGGCGCCGATCGTCATCCCGGCGTGGTGCATCGCCCGGACCTGGCCGGGCAGCAGGAAGCTGTCGGCGAGCCCCTCGCCGCGCGCCCGGTCCGCCCGCGCCGCCAGCGCGTCGAGCGCGGCCTCCCGGGTCGGGGCGTCCGCGGCCGAGAGCCAGGCGGTCATCGCCCGGCGCCAGGCGCGCCGCTCGGCCGCCCCGGCCGGGACCTCGCGCGGGGCGCCCGCGGGCAGCTCGACCGGCCCGGCCGGGAGCGCCGCCGCCAGCCGCCAGAGCTCGGAGATCCACAGGCCGCGCCGCGTCTCGAGCGGGCCGGTGGTCACGAAGAACGCCGCCGGCACCCCCTCCTCGCGCAGGATCGGCAGCACGACGTCGTGGTTGTCGCGGTAGCCGTCGTCGAAGGTCAGGAGCGCCGCCAGCGGGGCCGACGGGCCACGGCCGAGCAGGGCCGGCAGCTCGTCCGGGCTGCCGACCACGAAGCGCGAGGCGAGGAACCGGACCTGCGCGCGGAAGCGTTCGGGGGTCACCGACAGCCCGGGGTCGAGGTAACGGGCGATCTCGCCCGGTGCGCCGACGGCGTGGTAGCGCAGCACCACCACCCGCGCCGGGGAGGCGAGCGCCCTGCGGTAGATCGACCGGCGTCGGAACGCGGCGTAGATCCGGCGCAAGCCCAAGGGGGAACCTCCGTGGCGGGAATCAGCATATATTCCCCGCTCGCGCGGGGACCACTTCCTGCGAGCCGGCCGCGCCCGGTCGGTCCGCCCCGCCCGCCGGAAGCGACGCGTTGAGCCCAGCCCCGCCCAGCCGGACCGGCACCCGCCGACTCGTCGCCCAGGGGGCCGTCGTGACCTCGCTCGGCCTCGTCACGAAGGCCGTCGGGCAGCTCCGGGAGTCCTTCGCCGCGGCCGTCTTCGGCGCCGATCGCGCGATGGACGCGTTCAACGTCGCCAAGAGCATCCCCGACATGTTCTCGTCGTGGATCGAGACGCCGGTCCGCTCGGCGATCGTGCCGCTCTTCTCGCGCCGCCTGCACGAGGAAGGCGAGGAGCAGGCCTGGCGCGCCGCGAGCAACATCGTCAACACGCTGGCGGTCGGGATGGTGCTGGTCACCGCCGCGCTCTGGCTGCTCTCGCCCGCCCTGGTGCGGATGTTCTCGACCGGTTTCCGCAGCCCCGAGGCCTGGAGCGAGGGGACCGCGCTGGCCCAGATCGTCGTGCTGTCGGTGCTGTTCTCGGTGATGACCGAGATCCTGGGCAGCCTCTCGAACGTCTACGGGCGGCAGTTCGTGCCGGCCTTCGGGCGCCTGCTCAACGGGCTCGTGGTCGTCTTCGGCGTCGTGGTGCTGGGCCGCACGATGGGGCTGCGCGGCTACGCCTGGGGCTTCCTGCTCGGCTCGATCGTCTACTTCCTGCTGCAGACCAACGTCCTGTGGCGGCACCGCCGCTACTACCGCTTCGTGCTCGACCCGCGCGCCCCCGAGATCCGGGAGATCGCGCTGGTCGGCCTGCCGCTCTTCATCGGGATGATCGGGCCGCGGATCGACGTCCTGATCGACCAGAACTTCGCGTCGTTCCTGCCGGGCGGGCAGCTGACGATCCTCAACTTCATGCGCAACCTGTCGGGTGCGGCGACCGACGTCGTGCAGACGGTCAGCCTGGCCGTGCTGCTGCCGCACTTCGCCGGGCTGATGGCGCAGAAGAAGTACGACGAGGTCCGGCACCGCACGACCCAGGTGCTGGGCGGCTACCTGGTCTTCGCCGTCCCGATCGCGGTCTTCGTCGCGGTCGGTGCCCCCGAGATCGTCGACATCCTCTACCGGCACGGCAGCTTCAGCACCGACGACGCGCTGCTCGCGGCGGGGATCCTGCCGCTCCTGGCGATCGCCGACCCGGCCTTCGCGATCGGCCAGATCCTGGCGCAGGTCCACATCAGCGGCGGCGACACCTCGACGCCGATGAAGGTCGGCTTCTGGCGGATCGGCTTCAAGGCGCTGCTCTCGCTGGCGCTGATCGCGCCGCTGGGGATCTTCGGGCTGGCGATCGCGACCTCCGCCTCGTCGTTCTTCCGGACCTTCGAGCTGTGGCGGCGGCTGCCCCGCGCGATCCGGCCCTCGGGCCGGGGGCTGGCGACGACGCTGGCCGGGCTCGCGCTGCCGGCGCTGGTCACGGCCGGCGCGGTCTGGGCGGGATTCCGCTGGCTGCCGGCCTTCCCGGGCGGGCTGGCCGGCCAGGTCGCGCGGGCGGCCGTGCTGGGCGGGGCCGCGATCGCGCTCCACACCGGGATCGCCTGGTGGACCGGCCACGCGATCGTCCAGCAGGTCGTGACCCGGCTGCGGCGCGGGGGCGAGCCTCGCCCCCCGGCGGGCGAAGGGCTACCTTGACCGGCGGAGACCCCGACCCGTGACGACCGCCCCCGCGGCCCGCAGCCCGGCCGCCGCCGCCGCCCAGATCGACGCCGACCGGGCCTGGGTCCCGCTGGCGGCGGGCGAGATCACGCTGGCGGTGACGATCGTCGCCGGGGTCGCGGTCAGCTACGCCTTCCCGTTCCGCGCCGCCAAGTACGCGCTGATCGCGTTCTTCCTGGTCGCGCTGATCGGCCAGACGCAGCGCCGGCCGGCGCTCGGCCTGGCGCTGATCGCCTTCTCGATCCCGGCGATGGACCTGATCCCGGCCCAGATGTACGGCGGGATCCGCGCGCTCAATACCGAGACCGTGCTGATCGTGGTCGCGCTCGGGATCTGGGCCCGCACCGTGGCGATGTCCGGGCGCGACCGGCTCTCGACGCCGCTCGGCCGGCTGCTGCTGGCCTGGGTCATCCTGATCCTGTTCTCGTCGGTCCGCTCGTGGATGCTCTGGAAGGTCCCGCTGCTCGACATCCTGTCGGCGGCGAAGAACCACCTGGCCTTCATGATCTTCCTGCCGGTCGCGTTCCACGTGGCGCGCGAGCGGCGCGACCAGGTCCTGCTGCTGCTGGCGATCTCGGTCTCGCTCTTCCTGAACGCGCTGCAGGGGATCAACCACTCCTGGCTGGCCTTCGCCGCCGGCTCGCTCGACCGCCACCGGGCGATGGCGCTCCTGGCGCTGCAGCCCAACATCTACGGCACGGCGCTGGCGGTCTACCTGCCGTTCTGCCTGGTGCTCGCGCTGCACCGGGTCGGCGGCGCCTGGATCCGGCTCTGGTTCGCGGTCGTGACCGCGGCCGTCTCCTTCGCGCTGCTGCTGACCCTCTCGCGCGGGGCCTGGCTGGGGGCGATCGCCGCCGTCTTCGTGATCGCGCTGGCCCGCAACCGCATCCTGCTCTTCGTCCTCGTGGTCGGCATGATCGGCTACCAGGCCTGGCTCCCCGAGCAGGCGGTCCAGCGGATCGAGGTCACGACCGCGGTCGACGAAGACGACGGCGTGGGTGCCGACGCGATCGCCGAGGGCTCGACCCAGATGCGGATCGAGCAGTACAAGTCGCTCCCCGCGATGATGGCCGACCACCCCTTCCTCGGCTGGGGCTACCGCTCGTTCCCGACGGTCTTCGAGCACTACGGCACGCTGGGCCGGGCCAAGGGGGCGCACTCCAGCTACGTGCAGGTCGGGACCGAGGAGGGGATCGTCGGGCTGCTGCTGCTGGTGGCGATCCTGTTCGCCAGCGCGTGGGCCGGCGTACGGGCCTCGCGCGCCGACGACCCGTTCGTCAGCTGGATGGGGATCGGCCTGCTCGGCGCCGCGATCGCGCTCGCGGTCTGCATGGCCTCGGGCGCGCGCTTCGAGCTGCAGAAGATCCTGGGCTGGTTCTGGATCCTGGCCGGGATCGTCGAGCGCGAGGGTCTGCTGGCGCAGCTCAACCGGGACCGGCGCTTCGGCGGGCCGGAGCGCGCGGCCGCCTCAGGGGCGCCGGCAGCGGACTAGCAGGTAGCCGCCCAGCCGGGAGAACGGGGCGGTGTCGGCCAGCTTCTCGAGCGCGAGCGCGATCCCCAGGAAGCCGGGCCAGGCGTCGTTCGAGCGCCGGCTCCGGCAGTACTGCAGCGGGAAGAGCCAGGCGCCCGTCATCCGCTCGACGCGCAGCCCCGCGGCCTCGAGCTGGCGGCGCAGCGCGCCGGCCGAGGTCCAGCGGGTCGGCTCGTCGAACGCCGGCTCGCGCCCCGTCAGCCGGATCAGCCGCCGCAGGGCGGCCTTCACCGGCAGCTTCGCGGCGCGGATCATCCCGTGGGGCGAGGCCCAGTTGTACTGCACCAGGATCAGCGTCCCGCCCGGCTTCAGGACGCGGCAGGCCTCGGCCAGCGCGCGGTCCTGGTCCGGCAGGTGCTGCAGCACGCGCACGCAGGTGATCCGGTCGACGCTGGCGGCGGCCAGCGGCAGGTCCTGGGCCGAGCCGAAGAGCAGCCCGCACGGCACCGCGAGCGGGTCCGCGGCCAGCGATCCGGCCGCGACGTGGAGCAGCCGCGCGCTGCGGTCGAGCCCCAGCAGCCGCTCGGCGCGCGGGGCGAGCCAGCGCAGGAAGCGCCCGTGCCCGCAGCCCAGGTCCAGCAGCAGCGGCGAGCGCTCCCGGCCCATCAGGCGGTCGAGCGCCGCGGCCTCGACGTCGGTCATGTAGCCGCCGAAGCTGCCGCGGAAGGCGCGGTCGTAGTCGGTGGTCTCCCAGAAGCGGGCCTTGCGCTCGGCCAGCACGGTCCGGTCGGGCGAAGTCTCGGTCATGGTGCGGCGATCCTCGGGCGGAGCCCTTCGAGCGTGGTCAGGAAGACGTCGGAGTGCCCGGTCGCCAGCGCCAGCAGCGCGTCGTACCAGCCCCGGGCCTCGGGGGTGAAGCGCGAGTAGTAGTTGGGGTGCAGGTTGACCACCAGCACGCGCCCTTCCTCGCGGGCGCGGGCGAGCAGCCGCCGCAGGTACTCGACCGCCTCGGCCTCGTCGAAGGCCAGGCCCGTCGGGGAGAAGAGGGTCGAGTCCATCACGTGGAGCGGGATCTCGACCAGGCCCGGCCGCACCAGCCGCGGCCCGGCGAGCGGCAGGCGCCCGGGGTCGAGGTGCGAGCGGTCCATCACGGTCGAGTCGTAGGCGAGGCCGACGCGGGTCGCGGCGTCGTAGACGGCCGGCGTCAGGCGCAGGTAGTGCATCCGCAGGCCGGTCACGCTGCGCCCCGCGAGTTCCGCCAGCTCGAGGACTTCCGACGCCAGGCGCGGGCCGTCGTCGGCGTGCTGGCCGTGCAGGCCCACCTCGTGGCCTTCGGCCAGGATCCGGCGCACCGCCGCCGCGGCGGCGTCCGCCGTGTAGCGGATTCCCAGCCCCTGCCGGACCGCGACGAACCAGGAGCTTCGGACGCCGGCGCGCCGCTCGGCCGCGAGCAGGTCGTCGACCGCCCCGGCCCACGCGTCGCGGCCGGCGAGCACCGCGAGGCCGCGTCCCGCCGCGGCGAGCGCCCGGCCCGGCTCGAAGCGCCGCCCGAGGTGCTTGCGCAGCGCGTTGCCGACGATCCGCACGAGCTGGCCGTCCGCGACGTGCTCGCGCAGCGAGAGGTGGTCGATGTCGTGCGAGAGCGCCAGCCCCCAGCGGCAGCCGGCGGGGAAGTCGATCGCCAGCTCCGGCGAGAGCGGCTCGTCCGGGAAGGTCACGCTGGGGCGCGCGACGGCGTAGCGGTCCTGCGGGCGCCGGCTCATCACGGGTTGCTATATTCCCCGGCACGGGCCGCCCCCGCGACGGGACGGCCGGCCCGGCGAGGGACCGCGTGGGCTCGCTCTCGACCCTGCTCCGGCTGGCGCGCGAAGGGAAGCGCGACGAGCTGAAGGCGCTCGTGACGCGCGGGCTGCTGCCGGCGTGGGCGTTCCGTGCCAACGAGCTGGTGATCGTGCGGCTGACGCAGCCGCGGCCGCTGCCGCGCGCGCTGCCGCAGGTCGCGATCCGGCCGGCGGGGCCGGAGGACGAGCCGCTGTTCCAGGCGGTCCGGCCGCGGAAGGGGGGCTACGGCGTCAACTTCCAGCGCGGCTCGATCGCCTTCCTGGGCGAGGTGTCGGGCGAGCCGGCGGCCTTCGGGTGGTTCGAGCTGGGCGAGCGCCACCGCTCGCGCACCAACGGCTACACCTTCGCGCTCGGGCCGCGCGCGGCCTGGGCCTGGGGGATCGAGATCGAGCCGCGCTTCCGGCTGAGCGGGATCTTCCACAAGTACTGGGTCGAGACGCTGCCGGCGCTGGCCGCACGCGGGATCGACGAGGTCCTGGGATCGATCCAGTCCGACAACCCGCTCTCGATCAACTCGCACCGGCGGCTCGGCTTCGAGCTGCTCTACGCGCTGCGCGTCGTGCGCGCGCTGGGCGCGACCTGGCACCGGGCCGACCCCGGGGAGGGGACGGGCCTGCCGGCCAGCCGCGGCCTGGGTCCCTGGCACGGCGCCGCGCACTAGCCGGCCGTCCACGGGAGCGGTGCGCGGCGCGGCGCGAGCGCCAGGCGGCGCCCGGCGTGGCGCGCCAGCGCGGCCAGCGCGGCGTCGAGCGCCGGACCGTCGTCCGCCAGCGCGACGACCTCGCGCACGGCCGGCGACCCGCCGGCGGCGTCGGGCGCGCCGAGCCGGGCCAGCGCCACGGGCGGGGCGCCGATCCGCCACCAGCCGTCGCCCGCGGACCAGCTCTCGCGCATCTTCTGCGGGCTGGCGTGGCCGCCGGCGACCGCCAGGAACAGTTCGGCGTAGGGGTCCAGCTCGAGCGGCGCGAGCGGGACGGCCGCCTCCGCGGCGGGGGCGCCGGCGGCAGCCGGGGCGGGAGGCGCAGCCGGGTCCACGGTGCGGGGCGGCGCTTCCGAAGCGGCGGGCGCCGCGGCCGGCC
>CAYZDB010000150.1:0-6979 GCA_964476985.1 uncultured Acidobacteriota bacterium
CGGCGCGTTGACGCCCGCGCCCGGCAGCGGCCGCGCACCGCTCGTGATCGGCGGGCTGGGGGGGAGCGGGACCCGGCTCGTCGCCGAGATCGCGCAGGAGTTGGGGTACTTCCTCGGCCGCGACCTGAACCACGCCCGCGACAACCTCTGGTTCACGCTGCTCTTCAAGCGCCCGCGCTGGCACCCCGCGAAGACCTCCCGCGACCCGCGCCAGCTCGATCTCGCCTGCGCGGTGCTCGAGCGGGCGATGACCGGCCGCGGCGCCGCGAGCGGCGCCGCGTGGTCCCTGCTCGCGCACGCCGCGGGCGAGGCCGTGCTCGGCCGCCACGGCCAGACCCGCGCCTTCACGCCCGGGTGGCCGCTCGCGCCGTCGGCTCGGCTCGCCCGGGCCCTGGCCGTTCCGACCCGCCACGACGGGCCGTGGGGCTGGAAGGAACCCAACTCGCACGTCTTCCTGCAGGCGCTGGCGGGGCGCTGGCCGGGCATGCGGTTCATCTACGTCAACCGCCACGGGCTCGACATGGCCTTCAGCCGCAACCAGGCCCAGCTCCACAACTGGGGCCCGCTCTTCGGCGTGACGCCCACGGGGCCGCCGGGCACGCCGCAGCCCCGGGCGATGCTGGAATACTGGCTGCGGGCGCTGGATCGGGTGGCGGCCGACGGGCCGCGGCTGCTGGGCGAGCGCTTCCTGCTGCTCGACTACGACCGGCTGGCGACGCAGCCTGCGGCCGAACTGCCCGGCCTGCTCCGGTTCCTCGGACTCGACCCCGCGGGCGCCCCGCTCGAGCGGCTCGGGGCCCTGGCCGTGGCCTCGGAGTCGATCGGGCGCCACCGCCGGCACGACCTCTCGATCTTCGACCCGGAGCAGGTCGAGGCCGTCCGGAGCCACGGGTTCCCGGTGGGAGAATGAGCATGCCGCAAGCCCGCGTGTCGGTCGTCATCCCGGCCTGCAACGCCGCCTCGTACCTCTCGCGCTGCCTCGACTCCCTGGCTGCCGGCGCGCCCGAGGGGACCGAACTGATCGTGGTCGACGACGCCTCGCGCGACGGGACGCCGGAGCTCGCCGAGGCGAAGGGGGCGCGCGTCGTGCGCCAGGCGGTCAACGGCGGGCCGTCGCGCGCGCGCAACGCCGGGGCCCGGGCCGCGAGCGGCGAGATCCTCTACTTCGTCGACTCCGACGTCGTCGTGCACCCGGGCGCGATCGCGCACGTCGTCGCCTTCTTCGAGTCCCACCCGGAGGCGGCCGCGATGTTCGGCTCGTACGACGACCAGCCGGTCGTCCCCGGGGTCGTCAGCCAGTACCGCAACCTGCTCCACCACTACACCCACCAGACCGGGCGGCGCGAGGCCTCGACCTTCTGGTCCGGCTGCGGCGCGATCCGCCGCGAGGCCTTCCTCGCGGTCGGCGGCTTCAACGAGGCGACCCACCCGCGCTGCATCGAGGACATCGAGCTGGGCTACCGGCTGCGCCAGGCGGGCCATTCGATCGTGCTCGACCCGACCCTGCTCTGCACGCACCTCAAGCAGTGGACCCTGCGCTCGATGGTGCTGACCGACGTCTTCTGCCGCGCCATCCCGTGGGCCCGGCTGAACCGCGCGCGGGGCGGCGCCCCGGACGACCTGAACATCAAGCGGAGCCAGAAGCTGTCGGTGCTGCTGACGGGCCTGGCGCTGCTCTTCCTGCCGCTGGCGCTCGTCAGCCCCTGGTTCCTGGCAGGCTCGGCGCTGGCGGTGCTGGGCGTCGTCGCGCTGAACTGGCACCTCTTCCGGTTCCTCTGCCGGACGCGCGGGCGCCTGTTCGCGCTGCGCTGCATCCCGCTCCACCTGCTCTACTTCTTCTACTCCGGGGCGAGCTTCGCCTGGGTCCAGCTGGGGGGCCTGTTCGGGATTACGCCGCGCGACTGGAACGACGGGCCGCCGGCCGCTCCGCCCGCCTCGCGCTGAGGCGCGGCCCGCTCAGCGCGCCAGCGCGGCACAGCGCGGCGGCAGCGGCCGGACCGCCGGCGCCGGGCGGGGAGGCGCCCCGGGCTCGCGCACGATCTCGAAGACCTCGACCTCTCCCCGCCGCTCGATGCTGCGGAAGCGCTCGGGAAAGGCCTCGATCGCCCGCAGGATGCTGCGTCCGTACTTCTGCTCCTGGATCGGCGAGGTGACCAGGTAGTCGGCCCCGCTGTCGAGGATCTCCTGCAGCGTCTCGGCGGGCTCGCGGTGCTTGGGGAGCGGGACCGAAGGGATCCCGGTCAGCCAGTAGAGCACCCCGTCCGGGGACGAGATCACCGCGTCGTCCGGACCGACCCGCGTCGCGAGCTGGCACGACGCCGCCAGGAACTCGTGCCACCAGCGCGCGTAGCGCCCGTGCAGGCGGTCGTTGATCTGCGGGAAGAAGAAGGTCACCGCGAGGTTCGCGGCGATCGTCAGCGCCAGCGCGGCGCGGCCCGCCCGCGCCAGGCGCGCGGGGTCGGGGGTGCCCCCGGCGCCGCGCCGCCGCGCCCGCCAGCCGGCCGCGGCGACCACGCCGTCGTAGGCGTAGGCCAGCAGGAACGGGATCACCGGCATCACCAGCCGGAAGCCGCCGCCGATCCACATCATCAGGAGCAGGGCATAGAACAGGACGTAGAAGTCGTGCAGGGCCCGCCGCCGCAGGAGGCCGCGCGCGAACCCCAGCGCCACCAGCGCCGCCGCGGCCGCGCAGAGCGCGACGAAAGCCAGGCCGACCGCGCGGCCGGCGGCCGGCGCCAGCCGCTCGGCGGCGCGCGGCGCGGGCGTGTCGGCCAGCCGCTCGGCCAGGTCCCAGGCGTTGTAGAACGGCCGCAGCACGAGGTTCGGCGGCTTCTTGCCGACGCCGGGCCCGGCCGATCGCTCCTTCGCCGTCCCGAGGTTGAGGAACTCCCAGAGGTAGCTGCGCTGTCCGACGCGGTCCTGGCTGAGGACGACCAGCGGCCAGGAGCCCGCCAGCGCGACGGCCACCAGGCCGACGACGGCCAGCCGTTCGAGCCGCTGCCGGAGCGCGAGCCCGGGCAGTGCGCCCAGCACGGCCCAGGCCGCGATCGCGGGCAGCAGCACCACGCCGGCGATCCGCGTCAGGATCGCCAGCGCGACCAGCACGCCGGCCGCGACGAGCAGTCCGGCCCGGCGCGCCTGCCCGTCGAAGGCTCGGCGCACGGCCAGCAGCGCCGCGACCGAGAAGAGCAGGTACGGCCCATCGCTCATCACCGAGAGCGCCGGGTCGAGGAACGCCCCGCAGCAGGCGGTCGAGAGCACGATGAGCAGGCTGGTCCGGTTGCCGTACAGCGGCGCGAAGTAGAAGTAGGCCAGGTTCAGCCCGGCGAGCGCCAGGAGCGCGACGAACCCGTTGAGGAAGACCAGCGGCGCCCCCGCCGCCGCGAGCGGCGCGAGCAGCGCCGGCAGGACCGGCGGGTAGACCGTGTGGAACGGCAGCCCCGGCAGGAACGGATCGACGAACCCGCGGCCGGCGCCGAGCGACTCGGCGAGCAGCAGGTAGCGGACGTTGTCGCCGCCCCACTCCCCCAGCCGGCCATTCAGGAAGAACAGCGCCAGCCCGACCGCGACCAGGTTGAGGATCGCCAGCGCGGCGGCGTGAGACGGCCCCCCGCGGCCCGCGCCGGCGCCGCCCGCCGCGGCTTCCGGAACGCGCTCAGCCACGTCCGCCCCGGTTCGCGCCCGGCCGCCGGCGCGCGCGACCGGAGGGGCTGCCCGCCGTCCCGGTCCTGCGGCTCGCCGTATACTCCGTGGATCGCATGGGCGCGGAGAATACACCGTGATCGCCCGGCCGGGGCCGGTGATCGCAGCGCAGCGGCCGACCCGGCGTCCGCGCCGCGGGGCCGGCCTGTGCCGGCGCGTGCGCCCCGGGCCGCGCGCATGAGCGCTTCCCTCCCGCCGGTCGCGGCGATCGTCCTGTCGTACAACGGCCGCGACGACGTGCTGAACTGCGTGGGGTGGCTCGCGGCGTCGGACTACCCGCGCCTCTCGGTGATCGTCGTCGACAACGCCTCGGCCGACGACACGGTGGCCGCGGTGGCGGCCCGCTTCCCCGCCTGCACGGTCCTGCGCAACGCCGCGAACCTCGGCTTCGCCGGCGGCTGCAACGTCGGGATCGAGCGCGCGCTGCAGGCCGGGGACGCATTCGTGATGCTCGTCAACCCCGACACCCTGGCCGGCCCCGACCTCGTGTCGCGGCTGGTCGACTTCATGCAGTCGCACCCGCGCGCCGGGGTCGTCGGCCCGAAGACCCTCTCCACCCACGCAATGCCCGACGGCTCGCCGAAGCTGCTCTACAAGGGGGCCTGGCGCCGGACCCTGCCGCTGCGCCAGAGCATCCCCGGGATCGAAGCGACCGACGCCGGCGGCGACGACGCGCCGCGCCGCACCGACTATGTCTGGGGTCACGCGATGATGCTGCGCGCCGAGGCGCTGCAGCGGACCGGCCTGCTCGACCCCGACTTCTTCATGTACTACGAGGACCTCGACCTCTGCCGCCGGATGGAGGCCGCGGGCGTCGAGGTCTGGTGCGACCCGCGGGCCGTGATCCGCCACGACGCCCCCGACGGCGCCCGCGGGCTGCGCTCGGAGCGCTGGCGCTGGGAGTGCAAGGTCCACAGCACGCGCGTGTTCCACCGCAAGCACCACGGCCGGCTCGCCGCGCTGGCGCTGACCCCGCTGACGATCCTGGGCGAGGCCCAGGAGCTGGCGCGGACGCGGCGCGGCGCGGCGGCGCGCGAGCTGCTGGCCGCGTACGGCCGCAGCTTCGGCTCCGGGAACCGGCGCCCGGCCGGTCCGGCCGCCGCGGCGCGGCCCGCCCCGCGGCCCGGGGGCTGACGGTGCCGCGCCGCTTCTCGATCGTCGTCCCGACCTACAACCGCCCCGCGCGGCTGGCGGAGTGCGTCGCCTCGTTCGCCGCGCTGGCCTACGACCGGGACCGCTTCGAGGTGCTGGTCGTCGACGACGGCACGCCGCGGATCGACGAGGTCCGCGCCGCGCTGGCCCCCTTCCGCGAGCGGATCGCGCTGCGGCTGCTCGAGCAGGCGCACGCCGGCCCGGCCGCCGCGCGCAACCTGGGCGCGGCGGCGGCCCAGCACGAGTGCATCGCCTTCACCGACGACGACTGCCGCGTCGATCCCGGCTGGCTCGCGGCCTTCGACGCCCGGTTCGCCGCGCACCCGGGAGCGCTGCTCGGCGGCCGGACCGTCAACGCGATGACCGACGACGTCTGCGCCGAGGCCAGCCAGGCGCTGGTCGACTTCCTGCTGGGGTACTTCCTGGCCAAGGGCGCGCCCTTCTTCGCCTCCAACAACATCGCGGTCGAGAAGGCGACCTTCGAGCGCGTCGGCGGCTTCGACCTGCGCTTCCCGCTGGCCGGCGGCGAGGACCGCGAGTTCTGCGCGCGCTACCACCACGCCGGGTGCCCCCTGGTCTACGCCGACGACGCGGTCGTCGGCCACTACCACTCCTTCACGCTCAGGCGCTTCCTGCGGCAGCACTACAACTACGGCCGGGGCGCCTGCTGCTACCGCCGCGTCCACGCGGCGCGCAGCGGGCCCGAGGTCGGCTTCGAGCGCTCGCGCTTCTACCTCGACCTGGTCCGCTACCCGCTGCGCGCGCCGGACGTGCGCCGGCGCGGCCGGGTCACCCTGCTGATGTTCGCGACGCAGGTCGCCAACGCGACCGGCTTCTTCGTGGAGAAGTACACGCGGCCCGACCCCGGGCGGCCCGGGAGCCCCGCCTGACCATGCGCTTTTCCGTCGTGATCCCGACCTACAACCGGCCCGAACCGCTGCGGCGCTGCCTCGAGGGGTTCACCCGGCTCGACCACCCGTCGTGGGAGCTGCTGGTCGTCAACGACGGCGGCGAGACCTCGTTCGGCGCGATCGACGGCGCGCTCCGCGCCCGGCTTCCGCTGACGACGATCGACGCGCCCCACGGCGGCCCGGCTGCCGCCCGCAACGCGGGCGCCCGCGCGGCCCGGGGGGAGTTCCTGGCCTTCACCGACGACGACTGCATCCCGGAACCCGACTGGCTGCGCCAGCTCGAGCG
This sequence comes from uncultured Acidobacteriota bacterium, assembly GCA_964476985.1. Classification (GTDB taxonomy): domain Bacteria; phylum Acidobacteriota; class Polarisedimenticolia; order J045; family J045; genus JALOKP01. The sequence continues at coordinate 6,052 of CAYZDB010000150.1, forward strand.
GGGATTCGAGCGGGAGAACGCCGCCGTGCTGGGCGGGGCGGCGATCAACCCCTTCCCCGACAGCACCGCCGCGGTGACCTGGGAGCTCTACCTCGACTTCCTGCGCGAGTACTTCCAGGACGCCTCGGGAAACGGCCTGATGCTGCCCAGCAACAACCTCGGCTACCGGCGCGAGGCCTTCTGGTCGCTCGGCGGCTTCGACGAGACGTTCCCGCTGGCCGCCGCGGAGGACGTCGACCTGGCCTACCGCGCGGTGGGGGCGGGGCTGCGCCAGCGCTACTTCGACGACGCGCGGGTCTGGCACTACCACCGCAGCACGCCCCGCGGCTACCTGCGCCAGCAGTTCCGGTACGGCCGCGGCAGCTTCGACCTGCGACGCCGGACGTACGCGGTCCAGGCGGTCCCGCGGCGGCCCGGCGAGTTCTACTGGCAGCTGGCCCGGTTCCTGGGGCGCCGGCGGGCCCCGCTCGGGGTCTGGGCCCTGGTCTGGATGACCCCCTTCGCCCACCGGGCGGGGATCGTCTCCCAGTCGCTGCGCTACCGGAGCACGGTCGCCGACTCCTGACGACCGGCCCCGGCGCCGGACGCTCCCGGCCCGTGCCGATCCCTTCCGCCCAGCCCGGCCGGCCCCCGGACCGGCCCGGTTCGCGGTAAGTTCTCCCCCTGGAGACGACGCGCATGCACGGAACGAGGACGCTGGTGACCGGCGGAGCCGGGTTCCTGGGCTCGCACCTCTGCGAGCGGCTGCTGGACGCGGGGCACGAGGTGCTCTGCGCCGACAACTTCTACACCGGCCAGCGCGGCAACGTGGAGCACCTGATCGGCCACAAGCGCTTCGAGCTGATGCGCCACGACGTGACCTTCCCGCTCTACGTCGAGGTCGACGAGATCTACAACCTCGCCTGCCCGGCCTCGCCGATCCACTACC
>CAYZDB010000151.1:0-6962 GCA_964476985.1 uncultured Acidobacteriota bacterium
AGGCGCTCGGGCGGCGCGGTCAGGTCGCAGCCCGGGACGGCGGCCGGGTCCTGCCCCGCGGCGCGCGCCGCGGCCGGCAGCAGCGCGGCGCAGTCCGCGGCCACGGCGTCGAGCCCCTCGTGCGCGCGGTACCACTCGAGCATCGTGAACTCGACCAGGTGCTGCTCGCCGCGCTCGTCGCCGCGCCAGCAGCGCGCCAGCTCGAAGACGCGCGGCACGCCGGCCGCGACGAGGCGCTTGAGGTGCAACTCGGGGCTGGTGATCAGCCAGCGGTCGGCGCCCGCCGGCAGCGCGACGAGGTGCGGCTCGAGCCCCGGGCAGACGACGCGGGCCGGGGTCTCGGCCTCCAGGAACCCCTGCTCGCGGAAGAACGACCGGATCCCCGCCAGGACCTGCGCGCGGGCGGCCAGGACCGGCAGCCGCCGCGCCAGCTCGCGGTGCGCGGGGGTGGCCACGCGCCGGGCTACCGCTTGACGCGCTCGACGTACTCGCCGGTGCGGGTGTCGATCCGGATCCGCTCGTCGTTGCCGACGAACATCGGAACCATCACCTTGGCGCCGGTCGAGAGCACGACCTGCTTCATCGCGTTGGTCTTGGTGTCGCCCTTGACCGCGGGCTCCCCCTCGACGATGTCCAGCTCGACGAAGTTCGGCGGATCGACCGAGATCGCCCGGCCGTTGTGCAAGAGGATCCGGACCTCGAGGTTCTCGGTCAGCCACTGGCCGGTCTCGCCCAGCTGGTCGTCCGTCAGCTCGATCTGCTCGAAGTTGCCGGTGTCCATGAAGTGGTAGGCGCCCCCCTCGTGGTACATGAACTGCATCGGGCGCTCTTCCAGCACGCAGGGGTCGATCGTCTCGCCCGACTTCCAGGTGCGCTCGATCGTGCGCCCCGTGGTCATGCTCCGGATGCGGCAGCGGACGAAGGCATTCCCCTTGCCCGGCTTCACGAACTGGGACTCGACGACGATGTACGGCTCGCCCTCGATCTCCAGCTTCGCCCCCTTGCGCAGATCGCTCGTTTCCAGCACGGCACACCTCGGATGACGGGGCCCGGCGGCACGGCCGGGCGGAACCTCGGACGACTTGGGGTCCGAAACCGCGGGATTATAGGCCAGCCCGGCTCCGGCCGGCCAAAGCGGGCGCCGGCCGGCCGATTCCCTTATGTTCTTGGGGATGTCCCCCCGCGAACCGAACGAGACCCCCGCCGCGGGGACCGTCGCCCCGGCCGGGGACGCGCCTGCCGAGGCCCTCCCGACCCACCGCTGGGCCGGGTCCCCCGCCGTCCCGCTGGCCGAAGTCGCCGCCCGGCTGGGGGTCCCCCTCGACGCCGCGGCCCGGGCCGCGATGCGCCGGCACCCGGCGCGCTTCCCGCGCCCGTACGCCGAACTGCTCCACGACGGCGGACCGGCCGACCCGCTGCGCCGGATCGCCTGGCCCGACCCCGAGGAGACCGCGTTCGACCCCGACGCGATCGACGACCCGGTCGGCGAGCAGCCGCTCAAGTCCCATCCGTTCGTGATCCGGAAGTACCGCGATCGCGCGCTGCTGATCGTCACGCACCGCTGCCACTTCTACTGCCGCTTCTGCTTCCGCGCGGGACAGACCGTCGAGCCGAAGCTGGGCGAGGTGCTCGACGCGATCCGCTCGCTGCGCGGCGACGGCGAGCTGCGCGAGATCATCCTCTCCGGGGGCGACCCGCTGGTCCTGCCCGACGAGGAGCTGGCGGGAATCCTGAGGGCCTGCGACGCCCTGCCCCAGCTGCGCACCGTGCGGATCCACTCCCGCGCCCCCGTGCACGACCCGCCGCGCGTGACCAGCCGGCTGGTCGGCCGGATGATCGCGGCCAGCCCGGTGCCGCTCTGGTTCGTGGTCCACACCAGCCACCCGCGCGAGCTGTCCCCGGGCTTCCACCGCGCGGTCGGGATGCTGCAGGGGGGCGGGATCCCGGTGCTCAACCAGACCGTCCTGCTGCGCGGCGTCAACGACGACCCGGCGACCCTGGCCGAGCTGTTCGGCGCGCTCTACGGCGCGGGGGTGAAGCCCTACTACCTGCACCACCCCGATCGCACCGCCGGCACGGCGCGCTTCCGCGTCACGATCGAGCGGGGGCTGGCGCTCCACCGCGCGCTGCGCGGCCGGCTGCCCGGGCCGGCGATCCCCGAGTACGTGCTCGACCTGCCGGACGGCAGCGGCAAGTTCCCGGTCGAGCGGCTGCAGCGCGTGCGCGAGGGGCTCTACCGCGCCGACCACGCCGACGGGCGCGCTTCGCATTACTTCGACATCAAATCAGTCTAACTCGTAGTAAGGGACCGGCGTCACGCCGCGGCTTGCCGAACCGCGCGTTCCCCCTATGATCTGCCGGCGGATCGGACGATCCGCTTCCCACAGGAGAACGACACGATGCGCACGACCCGGATGTTCCTCGCCGCCGCGCTGGTGCTGGCGGTGCTCGCCCCGGCCTTCGCCGCCGGCTACAAGATCGACGCCGCCCACACCACGGTGCTGTTCTCGATCCGCCACATCTTCACCGACGTGCAGGGCAAGTTCCAGAAGTTCGACGGTGCGATCGAATACGACCCGGCCAACGGGGCCGCCGCGAGCGTCCAGTTCACCGTCGACGCCGCCAGCATCGACACCAATAACGAGAAGCGCGACGGCCACCTGCGCTCGCCCGACTTCTTCGACGCCGCCAAGTTCCCGACCGTCTCCTTCAAGAGCACCAAGGTCGTGGCCAAGGGGAAGGACATGCTCGAGGTCACCGGCGACTTCACGATGCGCGGCGTGACCAAGTCGATCACCGTGCCGGTCAAGGTGCTCGGCGTGCTGGACTCGAAGGACTTCGGGAAGAAGGCCGGGTTCTCGACGACCTTCACGATCAACCGCAAGGACTACGGCATGACCTGGAACAAGGTCATGGACGTGGGCGGCGCGCTGCTCGGCGACGAGGTCAAGATCGAGGTCAGCGTCGAGGCCAACGGCGCCTGATCCGGACCGCGCGGTCCGCGGTATCGTAGGGGCCGGCCTCTGTGCCGGCCCGTTCCGTTTCAGGGCGGGAATTCGGGCCGGCACGGAGGCCGGCCCCGACGGGTCTTCGAACGGCAGGCGGGCGGGAGGCGATGGATGGACGGCGCACTGCGCGCGCTGATGACCGGCGTGATCGACTACGCGGGGCTCTTCCCGCCCGCGCGGCTGCCGCTCGAGCCGGCGATCCGCCACTACGCCGCCTTCCGCGCCGGCGCCGACGCCTTCATGCTGGGGCGCTTCGTGATCCCGGCCGCGCGCCTGCCGGAGCTCGACCCGTTCGCGGCCGAGCTGTTCCCGGACGACCCCCTTCACCCGGTCCGCTTCGCCGCGCTCGGCCGCGGCGGCGCCGACGCGGCGTCGTTCCTGGAGGGTCTCGAGGCCGACCTGGACGCGCTGCGCGCCTTCGAGGCGCGGCACCGCGGGCGCGTCGCGGTCGACGTGCTCGAGACGCGGCTGCCGGCCGGCCCGCTCGACGACGCGGCGGCGCTGGCCGCGCTGCTCGACGAGGCGCTGCCGCGGATCGGCGCGGTGCGCCCGTTCTTCGAGGTCCCGCTCGCCGGGGACTGGCGCCGCACGCTGGACACGGCGGCCGACGCGCTCGGCGCGGCCGGCGGCGCGGGCCTGAAGCTGCGCACCGGCGGGCTCGAGCCGGCGGCGTTTCCGACCTGCGAGCAGGTGGCGGCGGTGCTGGTCGCCTGCCGCGAGGCCCAGGTGCCGTTCAAGGCGACGGCCGGCCTGCACCACCCCCTGCCGCGCCGCGACGAGTCGATCCCGGCGACGATGCACGGCTTCCTCAACGTCTTCGGCGGCGGGGTGCTGGCCTTCCTGCGCGGCCTGACGGAGGCGCAGCTGGCCGGGATCCTGGCGCGGCCGGAGCCGGGCTTCTTCCGCTTCGAGGACGGCCACATGCGGGCCGGCGCGTGGGCCGTGGGCGCCGACGAGATCGCCCGCGCGCGCCGCGAGGCGGTGCTATCGTTCGGCAGCTGCAGCTTCGACGAGCCGCGCGAGGACCTCGCCGCGCTCGGCCTGATGTGATGAGGTCGCCCCGATGAGCCCCGCCCCGGTCCTCGACGCCACGCACGACCCAGAGCGCCGCTCGTGGGTGCCGGTCCCGCCCGGCTCGGACTTCCCGGTCCAGAACCTCCCCTACGGCATCTTCCGCTGCGGCGGGTCGCCGCCGCGGGTCGGGGTCGCGATCGGCGAGTTCGTGCTCGACCTGGCCGCGCTCGACGCCGCGGGGATGTTCCGCGGCACGCCGCTCGACGGCCAGCGGCTGTTCGAGCGCGCCTCGCTCAACCCGCTGCTGGCGCTGGGCGGCGACGCCTGGCGCGCCGCGCGCCGGCGGATCGCCGACCTGCTCGACGAGACCAGCCCCGAGCTGCAGGGGAACGAGCGGCTGCGCGACGCCGCCCTGGTCCCGCGGGCCGCCGCCACGCTGCTGCTGCCGGTGGAGATCGGCGACTACACCGACTTCTACTCGTCGCGCGAGCACGCCACGAACGTCGGCATCATGTTCCGCGGCGCCGAGAACGCGCTGATGCCGAACTGGCTGCACCTGCCGGTCGGTTACCACGGGCGCGCCAGCTCGATCGTCGTCTCCGGGACGCCCGTCCGCCGCCCCTGCGGGCAGACGCTCCCCGACGGCGCCGCGGCGCCCGTCTTCGGCCCCAGCCGGCAGCTCGACTTCGAGCTGGAGGTCGGCTTCTTCACCGGCCCGGGGAACGCGCTCGGCCAGCCGATCGCGCTGGCCGGGGCGCACGAGGCGATCTTCGGCTTCGTGCTGGTCAACGACTGGAGCGCGCGCGACATCCAGAAGTGGGAGTACCAGCCGCTCGGCCCCTTCCTGGCCAAGAACTTCGCGACCTCGATCTCGCCCTGGGTCGTGACGCTCGACGCGCTGCTGCCGTTCCGCGTCGCGGGGCCGCCGCAGGACGACCCGGCTCCGCTCCCGTACCTCCGCGAGCACGATCCCTGGTCGTTCGACGTCGCGCTCGAGGTCTGGCTGAAGACCGCGCGGATGGGCGAGCGGGCCCGGATCGCGCGCAGCAACCACCGCCACCTCTACTGGAACGTGCGCCAGCAGGTGGCGCACCACACCGTGACCGGCTGCAACCTGCGCCCGGGCGACCTGCTCGCCTCCGGGACGATCAGCGGCCCGACGAAGGACTCGCGCGGCAGCCTGCTCGAGCTGAGCTGGCGCGGCACCGAGCCGCTCGCGCTGCCGTCCGGCGAGACGCGCACCTTCCTCGAGGACGGCGACGAGCTGGCGATCACCGGCTTCGCCGCGAAGGACGGCGTGCGGGTCGGCTTCGGCGAGGTGGCCGGCACCGTGCTGCCGGCGCTGCCGTGAGCGGCGCGGCGGGAGCAGCCCGATGAGCGCCCCGGCCCCGGACCGCCCCACGGTCGTCGTGATCGAGGACAACCTCTTCCTGCGCGCGAAGATCGAGGGGGCGCTGGCCGAGGCCGGCTACCGCCCGCGCGTCGCAACCGCGCCCGACGCGCTGCGCGCGGCGCTGGCCGAGCTGCCGCTGCTGGTGCTGGTCAACCTCGCGGCGCGCGCGCCGTGGGAGGCGCTGGTCGCGCTCGCGCGCGAGTCCGGCGCGGCCCCGGTCGTCGGCTACGGCCCGCACACCGACGAGGCGCTGCTCGCGCGCGGACGCGCCGCCGGCTGCGCCGAGGTCGTCCCCAACGGGCTGGTCGCGGGCAACCCCGCGGCCGTCGTGGCACGCCATGGCCGCGCCCGCTGAGCCCGGGCTCCCGCCGCGCGTGCGGCAGGGGATCGAGCTCTTCAACCGGGGCGAGTTCTTCGAGTGCCACGAGGTGCTCGAGCTGGAGTGGAAGGCCGACCCCGCGCCGTACCGCACGCTCTACCAGGGGATGCTCCAGGCCGCGGTCACGCTGCACCACGTGCGGCGCGGCAACTGGCAGGGAGCGACGATCATGCTGCGCCGCGCGCTGGGCCACCTGGAGCCGTTCGCACCCGAGTGGCGCGGAATCGACGTCGCGGGCCTGCTGGACGAGATGCGCCGCTGGCAGCGGCAGCTGGAGCTGGCCGGTCCGGACGGGCTCGAGGGGCTCTACGCGCAGCCCCTGCCGCGGATCCGCGTCAGCCCCGCATCGTGCTGAGCAGCAGCGCGGAGAGCCCCAGGAAGGTGAAGTAGCCGCTCATGTCGGTGCAGGCGGTGACGAACACCCCCGAAGCCACCGCCGGGTCGAATCCCAGCCGCTTGAGCAGGATCGGCACCGACGAGCCCATCAGCCCGGCGATCATCAGGTTGAGCAGCAGCGCGGCGCCGACCACCGCGCCGAGCACCGGCCGCCCCGAGGCCAGCGCGACCCCGCCCGCGATCACCAGCCCGGTCACGGCCCCGAGCCCGAGGCCGATCAGCCCCTCCTTGAGGACCGTCCGCGGGATCCGCCCGACCTCTCCCAGCGCCAGCGCGCGCACGATCACCGCCAGCGTCTGGGTCGCCCCGTTGCCGCCGACGCCGGCGACGATCGGGCCCAGCGCCGCCAGCAGCGGCAGCGACTCGATCGTCCCCTGGAAGCGGGAGATGATCAGCGCCGCGACCGACGCGGTCCCCAGGTTGACCAGCAGCCAGGGCGCCCGCAGCCGCAGCGAGCGGCGCGCCGGCGTCTCGGGGGACTCCTCCGGGGAGACGCCCGACAGCCCCAGCAGTTCGCGCCCGGCCTCCTCCTCGACGACGTCGATGATGTCGTCCACGGTGACGATCCCGACCAGCTTCTCGTCCTCGTCGACGACCGGCACCGCCAGCAGGCCGTACTCCGAGATCAGCTCCGCGACCTCCTCCTGGGGGGTCTCGGTCGTGGCGCGGATCGCGTCCGGCACCATCACCGTCGCCAGCTGCTCGGAGGGCGGCCGGATCAGCAGCTGGCGCATGCTGACCACGCCGACCAGCCGCTCGGCGGAGTCGACGA
>CAYZDB010000152.1:0-6889 GCA_964476985.1 uncultured Acidobacteriota bacterium
GGCCGCTCATGTCAACGATCCTCCGGCACCGGCGCCGGATTGCCGCCGGGCGCACCGCCATCCGGAGCGCCGCCGCGCCCGCGCTTCCCCCGCCCCAGCGCCTGGACGACGACCACGAAGAAGAGCGGGATGAAGAAGATCGCCAGGAAGGTGGCCGTCACCATCCCGCCCAGCACGCTGGTGCCGATCGCCTTCTGCGCGCCCGCGCCGGCGCCGGTCGCCAGCGCCAGCGGCAGCACGCCGAAGCCGAAGGCCAGGGAGGTCATGACGATCGGCCGGAGCCGCAGCTTCGACGCCGTGAGCGTGGCCTCGATCAGCCCCATCCCCTGCTCGAGGTGCGCCTTGGCGAACTGCACGATCAGGATCGCGTTCTTGGTCGTCAGGCCGAGCACCGTGAGCAGCCCGATCTGGAAGTAGACATCGTTGTTCATGCCGCGCAGCGACGACGCGAGCACGCCCCCGATCACGCCCAGCGGCAGTGCCAGCATGATCGAGATCGGGACCGTCCAGCTCTCGTAGAGCGCCGCGAGAACGAGGAAGATCGCGAGGATCGAGAAGGCGTAGAGCAAGCCGGTCTGGGACTCGGACATCCGCTGCTGGTAGGAGAGGCCGGTCCACTCGAACCCGATGCCGGGCGGGAGCTGCTCGACCAGCTTCTCCATCGCGTTCATCGCCTCGCCGGTGCTCCGGCCCGGCGCCGCCTCCCCCTGGATGTTCATCGCCGGGAAGCTGTTGTAGCGCTCGAGCCGCGGCGAGCCGAAGACCCAGCGCCCGGAGGCGATCGCCGAGAGCGGCACCAGCTCGCCCCGGACGTTGCGCACGCGCAGGCGGTCGAGGTCGCTCGGCAGCATCCGGAACGGGGCGTCGGCCTGCGCGAAGACGCGCTTGACCCGCCCCCCCTGGATGAAGTCGCCGACGTAGGCGCCGCCGAACGCAGCGGCGAGGTAGCTCTGGACCGCGCTGACGGGCACGCCCAGCGCGCCGGCCTTCTCCCAGTCGATGTCCACCTTGTACTGCGGCACGTCCGACATCCCATTGGGCCGCACGCGCGCCAGGACCGGGTCCTTCGCGGCCAGCCCGAGCAGCTGGTACTGCGCCTCGAGCAGCTTCTCGTGCCCGACCCCGCCCCGGTCCTGGAGCATGAAGTCGAACCCGGTCGCGGTCCCGAGCTCGGTGACCGCGGGCGGCGGGAAGGCGAAGATGCTGGCCGCGCGGACCTGCGACAGCGCCCCCATCGCCTTGCCGGCGACGGCGTCCACCCGCCACTCCGGACGGTCGCGCAGGTCCCAGTCCTTCAGCTTGACGAAGACGAGCCCCTGGTTCTGGCCGCGGCCGGCGAAGCCCATCCCCGCGATCGTCAGGCACGATTCGACCGCGTCCGGCTGGTCGGCGAGGTAGTGGCGCCGCACCTCGCCCATGACGTCCCGGGTCTGCTCGAGGGTCGATCCGACCGGCAGCTGGACCATCGTCAGGAGCGAGCCCTGGTCCTCGTCGGGGAGGTACCCGGTCGGCATCCGCCGGTAGAGCAGCGCCATCGCCGCGACGATCAGCAGGAACACCACCACGAAGCGCGCCTTCCGTCCCAGGATGTGCCCGACGGAGGCCAGGTAGCCGCCGCGCAGGCGGTAGAAGACGCGGTCGAACCAGAGGAAGAAGGGCCGGAGGAGGCGGTTGCCCGACTCGGCGGCCTCGTGCCCCTGCGCGACCGGCCGCAGCAGCGATGCGCAGAGGACGGGCGACAGCACGAGGGCTACCACGACCGACAGCAGCATCGACGCGATCACCGTGATCGAGAACTGGCGGTAGATCACGCCGGTCGAGCCGGGGAAGAAGATCATCGGGCCGAAGACCGCCGCCAGCACGAGACCGATCCCGACGAGGGCGCTCTGGATCTCCGCCATCGACTTGCGGGTCGCCTCGCGCGGCGGGAGCCCCTCCTCGCTCATCACCCGCTCGACGTTCTCGACCACGACGATCGCGTCGTCCACGAGCAGGCCGATCGCGAGGACCATCGCGAACATCGTCAGCATGTTGATCGAGAAGCCGAACAGGCCGAGCACACCGAAGGTGCCCAGGATCACGACCGGGACCGCGATCGTCGGGACCAGCGTCGCCCGGATGTTCCCGAGGAAGAGGTACATCACGAGGAAGACCAGGACGATCGCCTCGAAGAGGGTCTTGACGACCTCGCCGATCGCGACCTTGATGAACGGGGTCGTGTCGAACGGGTAGATGACCTTCATCCCGGCCGGGAAAAACCGCGACAGCTCCGCCATCTTGGCCTTCACGGCGTCCGCCGTGTCGAGCGCGTTCGCGCCGGCCTCCTGCCGGATGGCGAGCCCGGCCGCCGGGTGTCCGTTGTAGGTCACGCGGACGTCGGGCAGTTCCGTCCCCAGTTCGGCCCGCCCCACGTCCCGCACCCGCACGACCGAGCCGTCGGCGTTCATCCGCAGCGGAATGGCCGCGAACTCCTCGGGCGTCACCAGCAGCGACTGGACCAGGATCGAGGCGTTGAGTCGCTGACCCGGTACGGCGGGCGCGCCGCCGAACTGGCCGGCGGAGACCTCGACGTTGTAGGTCCGGATCGCCGCCACGACGTCGTCCGTCGTCATTCCGTACTTCGTGAGCCGGTCGGGGTCGAGCCAGACCCGCATCGCGTACCCGGTGCCGAAGACCTCGACCTCGCCGACGCCCGGCACCCGGGCCAGGACGTTCTCGATCTTCGAGGTGGCGTAGTCGTTGAGGTCGTCCTGGTCCAGGCTGTCGTCCTCGGAGGTGAGGCCGACGATGATCAGGTAGTTGCGGGTCGACTTGCTGACCCGGAGGCCCTGGCGCTGCACCACCTCGGGGAGCGAGGGCATGGCGAGCTGGAGCTTGTTCTGCACCTTGGCCCAGGCCAGGTCGGCATCGGTCCCCGGCGCGAAGGTGAGCGTGACCTCGGCGCCGCCCGCCGAGTCGGCCACCGAGTGCATGTAGATCATCCGGTCGAGGCCGGTCATCTTCTGCTCGATGATCTGGATGACGCTGTCCTCGACGGTCTTGGCCGAGGCGCCGGTGTAGAACGCCCGGATGCTGATCGACGGCGGCGCGATCGGCGGGTACTGCGAGATCGGCAGGTTGTAGATCGCGAGCCCGCCGGCCAGCATCATCCCGATCGCGATGACCCAGGCGAAAACGGGGCGGTCCAGGAAGAAACTCGACATGGCGCCGCCCTCTACTTCGCGCCGGCGAAGGGGACGGCGTGCACCGCGTCGCCCGGGCGGACGCGCTGCAGCCCCTCGACGATCAGCTGGTCGCCCGGCGCCAGGCCCTTCGTCACGAGCCAGCGGTCGGCGATCGCGCGATCCAGCTCGAGCGCCCGCTGCTCGACCTTGCCGCCGGCATCCACGATCCACGCGACGGGGTTCCCCTTCGGGTCGCGGGCCACGCCCTGCTGCGGGATCAGGATCGCCTGCTCGTTGACCCCCTCCTCGACGAGCGCCCGCACGAACATGCCGGGCAGGAGCAGGTCGTCGGGGTTGGGAAAGACCATCCGCACGGTGAACGACCCCGTCGTCGGATCGACCGTGACGTCGCGGAACTGCAGCGATCCCTCGAGCGGGTAGGGGGTCCCGTCCTCGAGCAGCAGCCGGACGCGGCCCTCGAGGTCGCCGCCGCGCTGCAGCCGGCCGCTCTCGAGGCTGCGCCGCAGCCGCAGGAGGTCGGCCGAGGCCTGGGTCACGTCGACGTAGATCGGGTCGAGCTGCTGGATCACCGCCAGCGGCACCGGCTGGTACGCGCTGACCAGCGCGCCGACCGTGACGGTGGACCGGCCGATGCGCCCGGTGATCGGCGCGCGGAGCGGCGTGTACGACAGGTTGATGCGCGCGCTCTCCACCGCGGCGCGGCTCGCGGCCACGCTCGCTTCGGCCTGCTGGAGCGCCGCCGTCGCTTCGTCGTAGTCCTGCTGGCCGGCCGCGCGGATCGCGACGAGGCCCTTCAGGCGCTCGGTGCGGGAGCGCAGCGCAGGGAGGCCGGCCTCGGCCATCGCGAGCGCCGCCTTGGCCTGCTCGTACGCCGCCTGGTACGGCGCGGGGTCGATCTGGTAGAGCAGGCTGCCGGCCTTCACGTCGGAGCCTTCGACGAATGCGCGCTGCTGGATGATCCCGTTGACCTGGGGACGGATCTCGGCGACCAGGTACGCCGACGTCCGGCCCGGAAGCTCCGTCGTCAGTACCGCCCGCTCGGCCTGGACCGTCACGGTGGCGACTTCGGGCGGGCCGGGAGGGGCGGGCGGCTGGGACCTCGCGCACCCGGAGAGGGCCGCGACGGCGGCAGCCACGGGAACCAGTGCGAGCCACGGCTCGAGCCTGCGGTGTCTGTTCATCGTCCTCTGTGTCCTCTTCCCGGGAACGCGCCGGGCGGCGCGGCGCTTCATGCCCTGGAGCCCGGAGCGATGCCGGACAGCACGACGGAGAGCACGCGATCGAGGCGGTCTCCCGGCGCGGGGGAGTCCGCGGTCAGCGCGATGGGCGCCCCGGTCAGCTCGGCGCCGGCAACCAGCGCCAGCGCGACGTCGTCCGGATCGCACGCCGTGAACTCGTCGTGCGCCGTGCCTTCCGCGAGGAGCCCGCGCACGACCTCGAGAACGCGGACTCGGCCCGGGCGCACGGCCGGGTCAAGCGAGGCGTCGCTCGCGGCCAGCGAGAGGGCCTCGGCGGCGATCGCGAGCAGCATCCCTCCGCGGACCGCCGAGGCGTGAACCCGGCACACGCGGCGGATCCTCTCCGCGGCCGTTCCCGACCCGCCGGCGGCCCGTGCCAGGGCGGCCTCGTAGTCGGTCGCCGCCCGGCGGGCCACCGCGAGGTACAGGCCCTCCTTGCTGCCGAAGTGGTAGTAGAGGACGGGCCGGCTGACGTCCGCCGCCTGGAGGATCTCGCGGACGCTGGTCCCCACGAACCCCTTGGCGGCGAACAGGCGGGCCGCCACGGTGAGCAGCCGCTCCGGTCCCTCACCGCCGTGGTGATGTCCGATTCCGAGCATCGGTGCGCGCTCCCCACGCCCCGGCCTGGACCCCGGCCGGACGGAGTATATGTATCGTTCGTTATATTGAACTTTGTCCGCGAAAAGTCAAATGCGACGGTGGATGCCTGGGGGGGAGGAGCGAAAGCGGGTCAGGCCGGGGAGCGGGTCAGGCCGGGGAGCGGGTCAGGCCGGGGAGCGGGAGAGGCCGGCGAGGATCACCGACAGCATCCCGTCCAGCTGCTCTTCCGCGCTCGAGATCAGCGGCTCGTAGACCCGGGAGCGAGCGGTGATCTCGACCGCTCCCGACAGGGCCAGGGCCGCCTGCAGCGGGTCGACGTCCCGGAACTCGCCGCTCTCGATCCCGCCCCGGATCAGCCCCGCGAGTTGCCGGACCGTGTGCACGGGCATCTCGCGGAAGTCGAAATGAGGCGCTGCCTCCGGCGGGCCGGAGAGGATCGCGTCCACGACCCACGCGACGTTGACGTACTCGCGCCGCACCGCGGACATCGCGTGGCAGAAGCCGCGGACCTTTTCGGCGGCGGTTCCCTCCCGGCCCAGGGCCGCCTGCAGTGCCGCTTCGACCTTCCCGACGCCCTCGCGGGCCAGCGCGAGGAACACCCCCTCCTTGTTGCCGAAGTGGTAGTAGAGCACCGGTGCGGTGACGCCCGCCTCGCGCAGGATGTCGCGCACCGTCGTGGCGGCGTATCCCTTCGCCGCGAACAGGCGCGTCGCTGCCCGAAGCAGGCGCTCGCGCCCACCGGCGTCGCGCTCCTTCGGGGTCTTCGGCCTGGCCAGGGGGGGCCTCGCAGCTCGGGCACGGCGGCCCGCGGGATCCACGCGAGTCTACGCTGGCGCATCGCACCACGGAAACGCCCCCGATGGTCACGGCCCCGCCAGCGCAGTACCATGGAAGGGTCCTCTCGGAAGCACCCGACCGGCCCACGGGACGGGCCGTTGGAACGCTGGTTCGCGCCGGCTGTCGCGGGTGGAACAGCCGCAGGAGGGCCGTCCATGTACCCCTTCAAGAAGGTTCTTTGCCCGACGGACTTCAGCGAGCCCGCCGACTCCGCCCTGCAGGTCGCGCGCGAGATGGCGCACGCGATGCAGGCGAAGCTGATCCTCCTCAACGTCGTCGTGCCGGTCGCCGTGCCCGTCGCCGTCGAGATCCCGGTCGGCGCCGCAGTCACGCCCGAGGTGACGCTTCGACGCTACAGGGAGCAGGCGGAGGAGATGGTCGGCGCGATGGTCGAGACGCTTCGACCGACCGGCCTCGACGTCCAGGGGATCGTCGTCGAGGGTGACCCCGCGGACGCGATCGTCGCCGCGGCCGAGCGCGAGCACGCCGACCTGGTCGTGATCGCGACCCACGGTCGCACCGGCTGGCGGCGGCTGGTCTTCGGCTCGGTCGCGGAGAAGGTGATCCGCCACGCGACCTGCCCCGTGCTGACGATCCACGAGCCGCGCGGCGCGCACACCGGGCTCTGAGCTTCAGCGCAGCGGCGCCACCGGGCGCAGGCCGCGCGCCGCGGCCGCGTCGAGCACGCGCGGCAGGACCTCCAGCACCGCGCGCTGGCCGGGGCCGTCGTGCAGCAGCAGGATCGCCCCCGGCCGGACCGCCGGGGCGAGCCGCCGCCAGACCGCGCCGGAATCGCTCCGCACGGCGTCGAAGCCGCGCCGCGTCCACGACACCAGCGACAGGTCGAGCGCCGCCAGCACCGGGTCGAGCAGCGGCGAGCGCAGCCCGGCCGGCGCGCGGAAGAAGGCGGGCCGCCGCCCGGTCAGCGACTCGAGCTGCGCGTTGGCGGCCGCCAACTCGCGCGTCAGCCGGCGCACGCCGTACCACGGGAAGTGCGGGCTGTGGCGCAGCGTGTGGTTCTCGACGGCG
>CAYZDB010000153.1:0-6858 GCA_964476985.1 uncultured Acidobacteriota bacterium
TCTTCGCCGCCGCGGGGGCGGTGCTGGCGGCGCGGCGGCCGGCCGCCGCGGCGGCGGCACGCGCGGCGGCGGCGGCGGTGGTGATCCTGCTGGCCGGGCTGTCGCTGGTCCGGGCGCGCGAGTTCACCGACGAGGGGACGCTCTGGCGGGCCACGCTGGCCCGCAACCCGCGGGCCCACATGGCGACGATCAACCTGGCGCGCTGGCTGGTCGCGCAGGACCGGGCGCGCGAGGCGGTGGCGCTGGAACCCGGCGCGGCGGCGATGGGGCCGCGCGACCGCGCGGACCTGCTGCACAACGTCGGGCTGGCCTGGCAGGCGCTGGGCGACCCGGCCCGCGCGGAGGCCGCCTACCGGAGCGCCCTGGCGGCGGTCCCGGACCAGGCGGCGGCCGCGACGAACCTGGGGAACCTGCTCTTCGCGGCCGGAAAGACCGCGGAGGCCGAGGCGCTGCTCCGCGCGGCGCTCGCAGCCGAGCCGGGGGTGGCCGACCGCTCCTACAACCTGGCCAACCTGCTGGCCGCGACGGGCCGGGCGGAGGAGGCCGAGGGGCTCTACCGCGAGGCGCTGCGGCTCGACCCGAAGAGCGCCGGGGCGTCGAACAACCTGGGGCGCGAACTGGCGGCGCGGGGGGACCACGCCGGTGCGGTCGCGGCCTACGAGCGGGCGCTGGCAGCCGAGCCGGGAAACGCCGCCGCGTGGCACAACCTGGGGCTCTCGCTCGAGGCGCTCGGCCGCGCCGCCGAGGCCGAGGCCGCGTACCGCCGCGCGATCGAGGCCGCGCCGCGGCTCGCCGCGCCGTACAACAACCTCGCGATCCTGCTCTACCGGCGCGGCGACCGGGACGGAGCGCGCGCGATGCTCGCGCGCTTCGTCGAACTGGGGGGCCGGCCGCACCCCGACTTCGTGACGGCGCTCCAGTAGGGGCCGGCCTCCGTGCCGGCCCGCATCACGCAAGGGCTGGCCGGCCCCTACGGTTTCTCGACCAGCGCGGCCTTCTTGATGTAGTCGAGGGCCGGGAACTCGGTGAGCAGGTAGGCCGTCCCCTCGGCGCGGATCCGGGACTGGTCCGGGCCGAGCCCCTTGGGCGCCCCCTCCCCGTACTTGTCGTGGAACATGTCGACCGTCTTCATCCCGGAGACCACCTTGCCGAACGGGGCGAACCCCTTGCCGTCCAGTGGGGTGTTGTTCCCGATGTTGATGAAGACCTGCGTCGTGCGGGTGTCCGGCCCGGCCATCGCGAAGGTGATCGTGCCGCGCCGGTTGGGCTCCTTGACCGGGTCGTCCGGGATCCGCGCCGCGCCCCACGCGGCGTTGAGCTTCGGGTCGCCCGACAGGCCGAACTGCGCGACGAAGCCCGGCAGCACGCGGAAGAAGCGCGCGTCGTCGTAGAAGCCGTACTTCACCAGGTTGTAGAAGCGGTCGGCCCCGTGCGGGGCCCACGCGCGATGGACCTCGATCACGACGGCCCCCTTCGAGGTGTCGAGCCGGACGTAGTAGACCTCGGGCGCGGTCTCGGCCAGCGAGGCCGGATTCGACAGCGACGGGGCCTGGGCGACGGCCGGAGGAGCCAGGAGCGGGACCAGGGCGAGAGCGGCAAAGCAGGCGATCGCATGCGTTTTCATCGCGCCTCCTCGGGGGGACGCCCGGAGGTTAGTCGCGGCCCGCCGGGCGGCGCAATCGGTCCCGGGCAGGGGGCTCCCGGCCGGTGTAGACTCCGGCGCCCGAGCGGGCCCGGAGGCGGCCCGCACATCACGGAGGATCGAGTCCATGAAGCGTTTCCTGGTCGTTCCGGCGGTTCTCGGCGTTGCGTTCTCGGCGGCGCTCGCGGCCGACGCCCCGAAGCCGACGAAGGGAGTGGAGGACAAGGCCGTGCAGCAGATCAACGAGCAGATCGTCAAGGCGAACGTCGACAAGAGCAACGCGGGCTGGCGGACCTCCCTGCCCAAGCCGACGGTCGTGCAGTTCGACCCGACTCACAAGTACTTCGCGCTGATGCAGACCAACAAGGGGCCGATCAAGATCAAGCTGCTCCCGGCGGCCGCGCCGATGCACGTCACCAGCTTCATCTACCTGGCGAACCTCGGGTTCTTCGACGGCCTCGCCTTCCACCGCGTGATCACGGGCTTCATGGCCCAGGGCGGCTGCCCGCTCGGGAACGGCACCGGCGGCCCCGGCTACAAGTTCGCCGGCGAGTTCGGCTCGGACCTGAAGCACGACAAGCCGGGCCTGCTGTCGCAGGCCAATGCCGGTCCGGGCACGGACGGCAGCCAGTTCTTCCTGACCTTCGTCCCCACCCCGTGGCTCGACGGCAAGCACACGATCTACGGCGAGATCGTCGAGGGGATGGACACGATGAAGAAGCTCGAGGCGGCGGGCAGCCAGACCGGCCGCACGACCGAGCCGCTGAAGATCGAGACCGTCACGATCGAGGTCAACAAGTAGCGGATGTCCGGGCCTCCCGGCGCCTTCGGGCGCCAGGCCGGATCCCGGTCAGTCGAGTCGCCAGAGGGAGCGCGCGGCGGCCAGCTCGCGCGCTCCTTCCTTTTCCAGCACGCGGTGCAGGAAGGCCGGCCGGCCGGGAGCCGAGCGCTCCGGGTCGGCCCGCCGCTCCACCGTCACGGTCGCCTCGCTGCGGCACTCGGCGCGGAAGGCGATCGTCATCGCGGCCAGCGTCGCGCCGCGCAGGACCTCTCGCGGGACCGTCTCCAGCACCCACTCGACGTAGCTGACGTTGTTGACGTGCTCGTTGATGTCGAGGTCGGAGAAGCGAACCCGGTAGTCGACCGCCAGCTCGGGAGCGTCGTGCGACCCCGCCCGCGGCAGCGTGTCGGCGGCCAGGACCGAACGCTCCGGGCGGCGGATCGCGCGGACCGCGTCCGGCATCCGGACCGGCCGGCGGCGGCGGAAGTCGACCACCATCCAGCGGCTCGTCGCGCGGCCGAGCGCGCGGCCGTCGCCGCCGAGCAGCCGGAAGTCGCGGGTCGCGACCGTCTCGTTGAGCCCCGACGGCCAGGTCTCGATCACCACCTCGTCCCGCCAGCGCGGCCAGGCGTCCATCTCGAACTGCCACTCGCGCAGGACCCAGGTCCAGCCCTGCGGGATCAGCTGGTCCACCCCCACCCCGAGCGCCTGGGCGTGGTTCCCCGCCGCCTCCTGCAGCAGCTCGCAGAGCGCCCGCACCGAGAGGTGTCCCCGGAAGTCCATCTCGCTGGCGCGGATGGCGTGGCGCTCGGTCCAGACCGGCAGGGTCTCCGTCACCCGGGCCTCCCGGGGAGCGGCCGCTCCCCTGCCGCCGATTATTCGTGAATAATCCCCCGCACTCCAAGGGAGCCCCGATGAGCCTGTTCTCCAAGTTCCCCCGCACCTTCTGGGTCGCCAACGTGATGGAGCTGTTCGAGCGGGCGGCCTACTACGGGATGAACTCCGTCCTGGCGATCTACCTGACCGACCAGGTCGCCGACGGCGGGCTGGGGTTCTCCGAGGGCTCGGTCGGGTTCCTGCAGGCGATCGTCTACGCCGCGACCTACGTCATCCCGATCCTCGGCGGCGCGCTGGCCGACCGCTACGGCTACCGGCGGATGCTGATGATCGCCTTCACGCTGCTCTCGGTCGGCTACTTCGTCTCGGGGCAGATGCGGGTCTTCCCGGCGGTCTTCGCGGCCCTGCTGTTCATGGCGGTCGGGGCCGGCCTGTTCAAGCCGATCATCTCGGGGACGATCGCCCGCACCACCACCCCCGAGACCTCGTCCTTCGGCTTCGGCGTCTACTACTGGATGATCAACCTCGGGGCCTTCATCGCCCCGATCCTGGTGACCTGGTACAAGGGGCTGGGCTGGAAGTGGGTCTTCGTCGCCTCGGCCTGCTACGTCGCGGCGATGATCCCGCTCACGCTCTTCGTCTACCGCGACCCGGTGACGCCGCAGGGCGGGAAGAGCCTGGCCGAGGTCGCGCGCGCGGCGCTGACAGTGCTGGGCGACGCGCGCTTCATGCTGATGATCGTCGCCTACTCCGGCTTCTGGGTGCTCTACTTCCAGAACTTCGGCACGGTGCTCTGGTACCTG
Organism: uncultured Acidobacteriota bacterium; assembly: GCA_964476985.1. Classification (GTDB taxonomy): domain Bacteria; phylum Acidobacteriota; class Polarisedimenticolia; order J045; family J045; genus JALOKP01. The sequence continues at coordinate 4,064 of CAYZDB010000153.1, forward strand.
CGCGACTTCGTCGACACGGCCCCGGTGGACCGCTTCGTCAACAGCGTGAATTTCGGCCTGTTCGACTTCCGGCTCGACGCCGAGTACGTCACGGTGATCAACGCCGGGACGATCATCCTGCTCCAGTTCCTGATCAGCCGTTGGGTCAAGGACCGGCCGGCGCTGGCGACGATGATCACCGGGATGGCGATCGGCACGCTCGGCTTCCTGGCCCTGGCCGCCTCGACCAACGCCTGGATCTTCGTGCTCGGGATCGCGGTCTTCTCGATCGGCGAGATGACGGCCCACCCCAAGTACTACAGCTACGTCGGGATGGTCGCGCCCCAGGACCGGAAGGCGGTCTACATGGGGTACGCCTTCCTCTACGGCGTCTTCGGCTCGCTGATCGGCAGCAACCTCGGCGGCTTCCTCTACGAGCGGATGCTCAAGCCCGTGATCGGGACGCCCGAGGGGCCGGGGCGAACGCACCTGTTCTGGCTGATCTTCGCGGCCCTGAACCTGGTCGCGATGGTCGGCCTCTGGCTCTTCTCGCGGGCCTACGGCGAGGACACGCCGGCCTCGCGGGCCGGGGCGCGGCGCGCGATGCGGATCGTCTACTCCCTGATCCTGGCGCTCGGCGCGGCGGCGGCCGGTTACGGTTCCGGCGTCTTCGGCAACGGCGCGCTCCAGCCGAAGACCGTGCTGCAGGGGGCGATCTTCGTCCTGCTCGGCGGTTTCGGGCTGTGGGTTACCGCCCGCGGTGGTCATTCCCTAGACCAGTCAACGAGTTAGCCGCTGGACGCGCCCCTCCCGCGACGCCAGATTGGACGGGAGGGGGCCCTCTTCCGGGGCCTCCGGGGGGCCCGGCATGGCCGGCTCGCGCGACAACCCCGCCGACCGCGCGTGGATCGAGCGGATCCGCCAGGCCCGCGGCCTGCTGGAGCGCGCGAACGCCGAGCTCGCCGCGGCGCGCGCCGAGACGGCGGCGGCGCAGGCGGAGGTCCAGCGGCTGGCCGGCGAGCTGGCCGACGCCCGCGACCGGGCCGAGACGGCGGTCCGCGCCAAGGCCGACTTCCTGGCCAACATGAGCCACGAGATCCGCACGCCGATGAACGGCGTGATCGGGATGGCCGACCTGCTGCTGCAGACCGACCTGTCGCCCGAGCAGCAGGAGTGCGCCGAGGTGATCCGCCTGTCGGGGGCGAGCCTGCTGACGATCATCAACGACATCCTCGACCTCTCGAAGATCGACGCCGGGCGGCTCGAGCTGGAGTCGATCCCGCTCTCCCCCGTTGCCGTGGTCGAGGAGGCCGTCGCGCTGCTCGCCCCCGGCGCGCAGGGACGCGCGCTCGAGCTGGTCTCGATCGTCCACCCCGAGGTCCCGGAGCGGCTCGACGGCGACCCGGTGCGGCTGCGCCAGGTCCTGACCAATCTCGTCAACAACGCGCTGAAGTTCACGCCCGCGGGCGAGGTCGTGGTGCGCGTCGGGCCGGGAGTGGAGAACGCCGGCTTCCACCGCTTCGAGGTGAGCGACAGCGGGATCGGGATCCCGGCCGACCGCCTCGACCGGCTGTTCCGGATGTTCTCGCAGGCCGACTCCTCGACCACCCGCCGCTTCGGCGGCACCGGCCTGGGGCTCGCGATCTGCAAGCGGCTGGTCGGGCTGATGGAGGGGGAGATCGGCGTCGAGAGCCGCGAGGGCCGGGGCTCCACCTTCTGGTTCGAGGTCCCGCTCGACTGGCCCGCCGGCCAGGAGGCGGGGGCTGCGCCCGCGACGCGCGGACGCCTCGCGGGGACCGCGGTGCTGGCCGTCGACCCTCACCCGCGCAGCCGCGAGGCGCTGACCTGCCGCCTGGCGCGCCTCGGCTGCCGCGCTGCGGAGTCGGATTCGGTCGAGGACGCCCTGGCCCGGCTGCGCGACGGCGCGGCGCGGCCGGACGCGATGGTCGTCTCGGCGACGCTGCCGGGCGAGGGGGCGCGCGTGCTGGCGGAGGCGGTGCGCGGCACGCCGCGGCTCGCCGCGCTGGCGCTGGTCGAGCTGCTGCCGCTCGGGCAGCGCCGGCCGGCCGAGCGCGGCGCCGGCCCGTTCGACGCGGACCTGGGCCGGCCGGTGCGCACCGAGGCGCTGGCCGCCGCGCTCGAGCACGCGCTGCGCCGCGATCGCGCGCCGGCGCGGCCGGGGCCCCGCGCGGACGCCCCCGGGCGCCAGCTGCGCGGCCTGCGCGTGCTGCTGGTCGAGGACAACCCGGTCAACCAGAAGGTCGCCGGCCGGATGCTCGAGCGGCTGGGGTGCACGGTCGAACTGGCCGAGGACGGCCGCGCCGCGGTCGAGCGGCTCCGCGGCGCACGCGTCGACCTGGTCTTCATGGACTGCCAGATGCCGGTGATGGACGGCTTCGAGGCCACGCGGGCGATCCGCCGGGCGGAGTCCGGACAGGGCCGGCACGTTCCGATCGTCGCCATGACCGCGCACGCGATGGCCTCGGACCGCGAGGCCTGCCTCGCCGCCGGGATGGACGACTACCTGGCCAAGCCGATCCGCGCCGACCTGCTGCGCGAGACGCTCGAGCGCTGGGCCGCGGCCGCGGCGCGCTAGCCGGAACGGGTGCCCCGGCGGGGGCGTGCGCTATCCTTGGGGCTTCCCGGAGCCCCCCATGTGCGACGTCCCCCCGCGGACCAAGGACGACTTCCTCACCGTCGCGGTCGAACCGCTCGATCCAGCTGCCGGCGACGCCTCCGCGCTGCTGGCGGCGATGCAGAAGACCGCCGGCGCGGGCCGCGACCTGGCGCGCGCGGCGCTGATCGCGGAGAAGATG
>CAYZDB010000154.1:0-6852 GCA_964476985.1 uncultured Acidobacteriota bacterium
CCGGCGGTAGAGCGCGCCCGACCGCCGGGAGCGGGTGCCGTCGTCCAGCTTGACCGGCTCCCCCAGCGGCGCACCGAGCAGCGCGCCCGGCGGCGCGACGTTCCGGCCGAAGACCATGTCGTGGTACGCGATCGCCGGCAGGTCGATCCCGTTCAGCGCGGCGATCTCGCCGGAGTAGACCGTGCGGCCGACGCAGGGCTCGGTGATCGCCGGCGAGCCGTCGGGCCGCAGCTTGACCTCCAGCGCCCCCAGCCCACGGAAGCCGACCGCGCGGAAGACCCGCTCGCACAGCGAAACGACCCGCTCCCGCAGCTCGGGCGGGCAGGGGCCGGCCAGGGCCATGATCCCGATCTCGACCGGCCACTGCAGCAGCTTCTGGACCGCGAAGTGGGCGAGCGGCTCACCCTCGGCGCTCCAGTAGGTGCGGCACGACAGGAGCCGCGTGTCCGGTCCGGGGATGAACTCCGAGACGATCACCTCGGGCTCGAACGGGGCGACGCAGCGGTAGGCGTCGAAGAGCTGCCCGCGGTTCTCGAGCCGGAAGGTCTTGGGGATCGGCTGGCGGCGGAAGCGCTCGTTCTTGAGCTGCGGCTTCAGGATGCAGGGGAACGGGACCTCCGGCGCCTGCTGCTCGAGCTCCTCGAGCGATCCGGCGAGGACGGTCCGAGGCATCGGCCAGCCCTCGCGCCGCGCGCGCTCGAGGAACTGCCGCTTGTTCATCAGCAGCCGCACCGTCGCGTCGTCGGGCAGGTTGACCAGGAAGTGAGCGGCCAGCGCCTCGCGGTGCCGCGAGACCCAGAGCACCGGCTCGTCCTTCGTCAGCAGCAGCGGGGCCCGCGCGCCGGAGCCCGACGCGTCGAGGTCGCGGGCCAGCCGGTCGAGGGCCTCGAGCAGCCCGGCCTCGGTCCACTCCCGGCAGCGCACGACGCGCGCGAAGGCGCGCGAGCGTTCGGCCGGGTGCGGCGCGCTCGACGCCACCGCCCACACCGGGATGCCCGCCTTCGCCAGCGGCCGCGCGACGCCGAGCCCGTTGAGCTCGGCCCCGACGACGATCGCGGGCGGGAAGTGCATGGGCTATTGTAACGGGCTCCCACACCGCGATGGTCACCGCCCGCTACCGGCACCTGTTGTCCGAGGTCGACGCCTGGTTCGCCCAGGCGGTCGCGGCGCATCGCGACGAGGTCCAGTGCCGCGTCGGGTGCGACGCCTGCTGCCGGGGGCTGTTCGACATCACCCCGCTCGACGCGCAGCTGCTGGCCGAGGGCTACCGCGCGGCCGCGCCGGAGCTGCGCGGGGCGCTGCGCGAGGCGGCGCGCGCGGGGCTGGCCGAGATCGCGGCCGTGGCGCCCGACTGGGGTCCGCCGTGGCGGATCGGATCGATCGGGAGCGAACGCTTCGACGCGCTGTGCGACACGCTCGACCGGCTGCCCTGCCCGGCGCTCGGCGAGGGCGGCGCGTGCCGGCTCTACGACCACCGGCCGCTGGTCTGCCGGGCCCACGGCGTCCCGATGTACGACCCCGGGGAGGGGGTGGCGCGCGGCGGGGAGTGCCCGCTGAACATGCCGGCAGAGGGGCTGTCGTCGCGCCCGGCGCTGCACTTCGACCACCGCGGGTTCGAGGCCCGGGAGCTGGCCCTGATGGCCCAGCTGGACGCGGCCGCGGGTGGTGCGGCGGGCGGCGCGGCGGAGGCGTCGCCGGACGGCGGGACCGACGCGCTGGGGACGGTCGTCGCAGCCGCGCTCGAGGCGGCGGCCCGGGAGGCCGGGGACCTATAATCGGGCGTCTCCTGGAGGCCCCCGATGGAGTCGCTGGCCCTTCCGCTGCAGGTTCTCGCCGGCGTCGCGCTCGCCGCCTGCGCGGGGCTGCGCGCCTTCGTGCCGCTGTTCGTCGCCGGGCTGGCGGCGCGGTTCCAGGTGGCGCAGTTCGTGCTGGGGGACCACTTCCTGCCGAACAGCGGCTTCGCGTGGATCGGCTCGACCCCGGCGCTGGTCGTGTTCGGGACCGCGGTCGTGGTCGAGCTGCTGGCCGACAAGATCCCGGTCGTCGATCACCTGCTCGACCTGATGCAGACCTTCGTCCGGCCGCTGGCCGGGCTGCTCGTGATGGCGGTCTCGCTGGAAGGGCTGTCCCCGATGGCCGCGGCGATCGTCGGCCTGCTCGTCGGCACGCCGGTCGCGGCCGGGGTCCACGCCGCCAAGTCGAAGATCCGGCTGGCCTCGACGATCGGCACCGCCGGCCTGGCCTCGCCCTTCCTCTCGGTCTTCGAGGACCTCCTGGCGCTGGTCGGCTCGGTCCTCGCCGTCGTGGCCACGCTGGTCGCGGTCCTGCTGATCGTGTTCGGCATCGTGCTGACCTGGCGGCTGTTCAAGGGCTTCCGGCGGCGGGTCGTGGCGATCCAGCAGGAGTACACGGAGCGCCCCTGACCCGGGGACGGTATCTTTCTCCGATGCGCCGCCCGAACCCCACCCGACCGGCCCGGCGGGCCGCCCTCGCGGCCCTGGCCGCGCTGTCCGCCCTGCTCGCCGTCCCGACCGCCCGGGGGGAGGGGGTCGAGCTTCCGGTCGACGCCGAGCTGGACACGAACAAGGTCACGATCCAGATCCGCGGCGGCCGGATCGAGGTCGTGCTGGACCCCGCCGAGGAGCCGCAGCTGCTGATCGAGGACCTCGAGCGCGGCGACGCGACCGAGGGGTTCGTGACGATCGAGCGGGCCGACAACGTCCTGTCGATCACGCAGCCGCACGGCGAGGAGAGCGTCGCGCCGCGGCTGGGGATCCGGATCACGGCCCGGCCGGGGCTGGTGCTGACGATCAACGGCGAGTCGCTCGACGTCTCGATCGAGGGCCGGGTCGAGCCGGACCCGAACCAGCCCCGCAACGAATCCGCGATGTTCGACGAGGCGGCGATCGCGCCGGCGGCGGCCCAGCTGCGGATCACGGTCGACGACTCGGACGTGCGGATCCAGCGCGCCAGCGGGGCGACGCTGGGCGGGCGCGGCTCGCGCTTCACGGTCGAGGGGTGCAGCGGGCCGCTGATCGCGGAGCTGAACTCCGCGCGCCTGGCGGCGAGCCGGCACCACGGCCTGCTGCGCTTCAAGGGGAAGGGCGGCGACATCGAGGCCTCCGAGCTGGACGGCGCGCTGCGCTTCACGATGGACGGCGGGACGCTGACCGTGAACGGCGGGCGCGGCACGCTGCAGGGCGAGGCCGAGGGCGCGACGGTCGCGTTGGAAGGGTGGCAGGGGACGGTCCAGCTCAGCGGGATCTCGGCGCGGCTGGAGGCGCGGCACAGCGGGCCCGAGAACGCGCTGCTCTTCTTCCGCGGCGAGTCGACCGAGGTGATCGTCGAGGAGCTGCCGGGCGGGCTGTCGGCCGAGCTGGTCGGCGGGTCGCTGTCCGCCAAGGGGCTGGGCGGACGGGCCAAGGTCCAGGCGCGCGACGGGGCCGAGGTCGAGATCGAGGGGGTCAAGGACGCGCTCGACCTGGTGCTGGAGGAGTCGAGCAACGCGAAGGTCAAGGCGATCGGCCGCGGCACGACGCTCAAGCTCGACCAGAGCAGCTTCGCCGCGGAGTCGCTGGGCGACTTCGAGGCCAAGGCGAACGGCGGGAAGATCGCGGTCGGCGCGATCGCCGGGAAGGCGGAGCTCAAGGCGACCGACACCGAGGTCGAGCTGCGCGTGCTGACGAAGGGGATGCACCCGCAGCTGACGCTCGACGGCCGGGCCTCGGTGCGGCTGGTTCTGCCGTCGCCGTGCCTGGTCATGACCGAGGGGGTCGACGAGTCGGGCGCGCCGCCGCCGGGGGTCAGCGCCAGCGGCTGCGAGATCGCGCCGAAGGGGACCAGCCGGCTCCAGGCGACGCGCTCGGCCGTGCGCGCCGGAACGACCTGGGTCGAGGCCAAGCTCTCGGGCGACGCGCAGCTCGCCGTCAGCGCCACGCCTTGAGCGGGCCGGCCGGGCCGGCGGCGCACGCGGACCTGGCGCGGCGCGAGGTGGTGCTGCTGGACGCGGGCGGGACGCTGATCACGCTCGACTACGACGAGGTCCGGCGGGCGCTCCCGTCCGCCGATCCCGACGACGCCGCGCTCGACGCGGCCGAGGGCCGGGCCCGGGTCTGGGGCGCCGACGCCGCCGCGCGCGGCGTGACGGGCCGCGAGCTGTGGGACGGCTACTTCGGGCGGATCCTCGCGGAGGCGGGCGTGCCGGGCGCGCGGCACGCGGCCGCGCTCGACGCGCTGTGGCGCGCGCACCACGCGCGCGGGCTGTGGCGGCGGCCGATCGCCGGGGCGCTTGAGGCGGTTGCGCGGCTGCACGCGGCGGGGCGGCGGCTCGCGGTCGTGAGCAACGCCGAGGGGCAGGTCGAGCAGGACCTGGCCGCGGCCGGGTTCGGGGTTTACCTGGAAACGGTCGTCGATTCGCACCGCGTCGGGGTCGCCAAGCCCGACCCGCGGATCTTCGCGATCGCGCTCGAGCGGCTGGGCGCCCGCGCGGAGCAGGCGCTCTACGTCGGCGACGTGCCGGCCTACGACGTCGCCGGCGCACGCGCGGCGGGGATGCCCGCGGTGCTGCTCGACCCGTGGGGCATCCACGCCGGAGTCGGCGACGCGGTGCGGATCCGGAGCCTGGCGGAGCTGCCGGCGCTACTCGGCGCGTGATCTGCGCCGAACTCTCCGATTAGTCGCTGTCGATAGCCAGCGCGCGCCGCGTGAACCGCCGCAGGATTCGCATTGGATAATTCGGAATAATGTAAACTATTCGGAACAATATCGGACACCAATGTTGGGGCGTTTGCGGTACACGGAGGGGTTGCTCTTCGGCTTACTCCAGCGTAACTTCCCATTCGGTCCTGTGGCTCTAGTGCGGGTCACCCACGTCCTGGTGACTCTGGGGAGGAATGTCGAATGCTCTCTTCGTCCCGCCACCCTCGGAACGTCGTCATCGTCGCGCTCACGATCATCTGCGCGGCCGCCGCGATTTCGCCCGCGCTCGCGCAGTGGGCGCAGCTTTCGCCGGCCCAGCACCCCCGACCGACTGTGGACAGTCAGGGCGTCTTCGACTCAAGCCGGGGAGTCCTGGTGATGTTCGGCGGGATGCATGATCTCGCGACGCTCGAGCACAACAACGAGACTTGGGAGTTCGACGGAGTCAATTGGCGGCGCGTGGTCACTGTGCACTCTCCGAGCCCGCGGCGCGCCTTCGCGATGGCATACGATTCCCACCGCCAACGCGTCGTACTGTTTGGCGGCTACCGCAACGGGCCGGGGCGGCTTCAGGAGACGTGGGAGTACGACGGCTCGGACTGGACACAGGTGATCACCCCGACATCGCCGCCAGCCAACTGGCAGATGGCAATGGCCTACGATCCGATCCGACGGGTCATGGTGATGTTCGGCGGCTCCCTCTCCTACTCGACGACAGCAGACACATGGGAATACGACGGGACTGACTGGCGGAAGGTATCCCTTGCTCAGGCACCCACCCCACGCAAGGGACATGCCATGGAGTGGTGCCCCGAGCGCAGCACGGTCCTCCTGTACGGTGGGGCCACCTCAGTCTCGATTCATGGCGACCTTGCCGATACCTGGGAGTACGATGGCATCGTCTGGCGCCGCGTGTATCCAACGCACGATCCAGGTGCTCGCGGAGGACATGAGATCGTCTCTCGAAGCGGACAGGGAGACATCTTCCTATTCGGCGGGAGGACCGGAACCGGGGGGCCGTATCTCGCCGACACGTGGTTGTTCAGGCAAGGGGACTGGGTGTTAGCAACCGCATCTCCCTCGCCCACGGCGAGAGACCTATTCGTGTTCGGGTACGACGACGAGCGAGGTGTCGTGGTCCTTCACAGCGGACGATCGACCTCGGGCCTGCTGTCGGATACGTGGGAATACAGATCCAGCGAATGTGGGAACTCGGTAATGGAGTACGGAGAGGAATGCGACGACGGCAACCGCAACAACGGTGACGGCTGCCAAGCGGACTGCACTCTCTGTGCGCCCATTCCTGAGAGCTGCAACGGCCTCGATGACGACTGCGATCTCCAGGTGCCAGTGGAGGAGAGCGACGCGGACGGTGACGGCTTCTTGGCATGCGCAGAGTGCGAGGACACCTCCGCGGCCGTATTCCCAGGCGCAGCTGAGATCTGCGACGGCCGAAGTAACGACTGCCTCGCGCCCGGATGGCCATCGCCTCCAGCTTCGGAGATCGACGCAGACGGTGACTCAGTCTCGCCATGTGCCGGGGACTGCGATGACGCAGATCGCTCCTCGTATCCGGGAGCGCCCGAAGTCCGAGACGGGAGAGACAACGACTGCGACGGAGACGTAGACGAGGAGCTGGAGCTCCGGTGGTCGCGCGTTGAGGCTGTCACATCGCCCTCCCCGCGGATCGCTGCGGCAACTGCGTACGATAGCGAGAATCGCGTCGTTGTCCTCTTCGGAGGGATGCTGGATCTGATTCGCCGCCGCGATGGTGATCCGATTGTAGAACCCGCTTCGACCTCGTGGCGACTAGTCGAGCGCCCTGGGGTCCAGAGCGACGAGACGTGGGAATACAGCTTCGCTGCGCGGAGTTGGACACGCGTCGATGGCGCCATACATCCGTCCGCGCGCCGATCAGCAGCAATGACATGGGAGGAGGACGAGGCCCGAGCCGTCCTGTTTGGCGGCTGGAGTAGGGCGAGCGCGGGGCCAGTAGGTGATACGTGGGTGTACTCGCGGTCTCGCTGGGTCAGGCTTGCGCCAGTACAGTCGCCGCCGCCGCTCAGCGGTGCATCGTTGGCGTACTACCCCGAGATCGGTGCCTCGATCCTGTTCGGGGGGCTCGGGGACGCAGGATTGTCTGACGCAACGTGG
>CAYZDB010000155.1:0-6846 GCA_964476985.1 uncultured Acidobacteriota bacterium
TATGCGAAGCGGCGTCGGACCCGGACCGGGAACTGGAAGTGGCACCGGAAGCCGCTCCCGGAGCGGAGTCGTCAGCGGGCCCGGCCCCCGCGGACTGCGCCGCCCCGCTCAGGGCAGCGGCCGGAACACTCCGAAGCAGCTCGTGTAGCCGTGCAGGAAGGTCTCCCCCCCGACCTGCCCGATCTCGCCGTTGCAGAAGAACCCGCCCAGCGGCATCCGCCCGAGGTGCTCGAACAGCCGGCGGCTGTCGTGGTCGGGCTCGCCGAAGAGCTGCTGCCCGCGTCCCAGGCACGAGAAGAGCAGCGCCCCCGCCGGCCCGGGCCGCCCCGCCGGTTCGGCCGCGACGCCGCGCGCGTAGCGCCCGAGCTGCTCGTCGAGGTCGGCCCGCGCGGCCTCCGCGTCGCGCAGCACGAACTGCAGCACCTGCTGCGCGCGCGGGTAGGCGCCGATCGCCAGCGCACCCGACTCCTGGTCGGCGCCGACGATGTTGCGGACCAGCAGGTCGCCTTCGCGGAACGGCGTCTGCCCCTCGCGCATCTCGAGCCCGACGAAGAGCGAGTGGCGCATCAGGGACTGGTCGCGCTCTCCCGCCCCCTCGAAGATCTCGCCCAGCACCTTCATCGGCGCCGAGCCGCCCAGCTCGTAGACGACGTTGTCCTCGCACTCGGTGATCGCCATCGGGTCGCCGAGCGGCCGGCAGCCCTGCGCGACGATCGTGTCGACCGCGATGTTGCCGTGCAGCGCGACGCCGACGGTCCCGGTGCGGAAGTGCTCCTGGTCGAGGAAGAGGGCGTTCTGCCCCGGCGCCTCGCCGCCGCTGGCGAGTCCACCCAGCTTGCGGCCGGCGGGGTAGGCGGCGTCGAGTCCGCGCACCAGGTCCTCGGCCTCCGAGGTGAAGGGATCGGGGAGCAGCAGGAAGTGCGGGCGATCGGCCGGCGCCACGCCGATCAGCGCGTGCCAGGCACCGGCGTCGGTGGCGGGCGGCAGCACGCGGCCGGAGGGGATCCGGATCGGCGTGACGGTCACGCCCGGCAGCACGGCCGCTGTGACCGAGAGCGCCGGCGCAGCCTCGACCTCGCGCCCGTCACCGATCACGCCGCCGCCGCTGCAGCCGAGGACCGTCGCCCCGGGGAAGAACGCGGCGAAGGTCGCCGGGACGCGGGCGTAGGCGGCCGCGTGGGCGGAGGAGACGAAGACCAGGACCAGTTCGGGCGCCGCCCCGCCGAGCGCGGCCTTGACCTCGGCCGCCGCTTCGGCCGCGGCCTGGCCCAGGTCGGGGCGTTCGGAGAGGGCGGAGGCCCAGCGCATGGGGAGGTTATTGCCCGTCTTGGGGGAATCGCGCAACTCGTGGTCGGCGCTCGATTGCACCCCCCGTCGCCCGGCGCCCCGCGCCGGCCTGGCGCATGGAAGATGGCGCCGCCGCGGGCCCCAGGCCGACCTGGGGCCCGCTCCTCTCCTCGCTAGGGACACGGCGCCGGGTTCGGCCTCTGGCCCCCCGCGCTGTCCGTACCCAGGCTCGACTCGGCGCACCCGATCCGGCTGACGAGGTAGTAGAACGACTCCGTCTCCGCCGGGAGTTCGCCGTCCGTGACGGCGGTGTAGTACGTCGGTTCCCCGAAGCAGGCGTGGTTGTAGGCGAATCCCGAGGGCGGCGTCCGCCTGCCGCGGTAGACGCCGAAGGGGCCCCCAATCCCGTCGTCGCTCCACTGGACCGTGGCGTCCGTGCCCCACGGCCGGAGGACGGTCAGCGTCGCACCCACCGGCGGCGGCGGATCGTACGGGTTGGACGGCGCGCAGTCGCACGCGTCGCCGACCCGGTCGCCGTCGAGGTCGAGCTGGTCCGCGTTCGGCGTCGCGACGCAGTTGTCGAGCCCGTCGCGGACGCCGTCGCCGTCGGTGTCGCTCCACAGCGCCTCGAAGTCCTGGCCCGCGACGTCGGAGGCGACGATCGTCACGGCGCGCTGCGGCGGATCGAAGGTCGCGAACGGGAGGGCCGGCGTAACGACGAAGTCGCCCGGCAGGAGCCAGGTCAGGCGGTACTCCCCGGCCGCGTCGGTCACCCGCGTGCGCGTGGCGTCCCCGCCCAGCGTCACGACGGCGCCCGCCACGCCGACGCCGCCATGGCTCACCCGCCCGGTGATCGAGTAGGTCGTCCCGGGGGCGTGGTACTCGTCGGCGCCGATGTCGACCGTGTATCCCTGGACCCTTTCGTCTCCCTCGAAGTCCAGCTCCGGGATTCCGGGGGCGGCGGCGTTTCCCGCGTCGATGCAGGGGGACGCTTCCGCAAGGTGGTAGTCGCCGGCGGCAGCGCCGGCGAAGACGGGATCGAGCGCGATCGTGGAGGAGACGTCGGGTGGTTCTCCACTCACGGCGAAAGAGCCGACGTCGCTGTGCGCGATCGAGACGGTCCCGCCGGCGCCGTTCTCGATCACCACGTCGTCCGCCTCCCAGCCCGTGGCGCCCCAGGCGATCGTGTTGTGGATCTCAGCCGTGGCGCTCGGGCCGGCGAGTTGCAGGGACGCGCCGAAGCCCCGCCCGTAGGAGAGGTCGGCGCCGTTGCCGGACACCGTGTCGTTGACGATGCGGAGCCGTCCGTCGACGAGCGTCGCCTGGATCCCGCCGCCGGCGCTCCCTCCCGCGTTCCCGGTGGTCACGTTGTCGCCGAGCAGGACCTCGCCGCCGTAGAGCAGGAACCGCATCCCGAACCCGCTCGCACTCCCCGTGTTGCCCCGCACGATCGAGCGCTCCACCGTCAGTGTCCCGCCCTGCACGTTCGCCGACACCCCGGCGCCTTCGGCGTCGGAACGGTTCGCCTCCACGACCACCCGGCGAACGGCCGCTCGGCCCCTGCCGAGCGTCAGGACCAGGCCGGAATCGCCGTAGGAGAGGCCGTTCCGGACCGTGAGACCTTCAACGACGAGGTCGGCCAGCGGGAAGTCCCCGAGGTGTCCCAGCGTGAGCACCGTCCCAAGCGACTCTCCGTCGAGCACGGTCCCCGCCGGGTCGATCGACCGCGACGCGCAGGCCGCCGTGTACCCGCCGCGCAGCAGCACGCCGTACGGCTCGCCCGAGTAGTAGGCGAACCCCGTCCCACCGTTGCCGCCGAGGGTGTAGGTCCCCTGGACGATCTGGACGACGTCGTTCACCCCGTTCGTCGTGGCGGTGGAGAGCGCCGCGCTCAGCTCGGGGCTGGTCGCCACGCAGTGCACGATGGTGCAGGCGTCTCCGTAGCCGTCGGCATCGGCGTCCTCCTGCTCGGGGTTGGTGTCGCGAACGCAGTTGTCCGTCGCGTTCGGCACGCCGTCCCCCTCCACGTCGTTGTCACACGGATCGCCGGTTCCGTCGGCGTCGAGGTCGGCCTGGTCGTAGTTGATCGCTCCGGGGCAGTTGTCGGCGGGATCGCCGATCCCGTCGCCGTCCGTGTCCGGAACGAGCGCGAAGTCGATCCCCGGGGTGTCCTGGCCCGGGATCACGAGGACGCTCCCCGGGTGGTACTGGCCGAGGTAGTTCGCTGCGGACGCGAATACGGAGTACTGCTGGTTGTCGAGCCCCGCGATGGTGTAGTCGCCGGCCGGGTCGGTAGTCGCGTGCCCGTAGCCGCCGGTCGAGACCATCGCCCCTTCCACGGGAAGCCCGGAGGTGGCGCTCGTCACGCGCCCCGAGATCGAGCCCGGCACGTCGCAGACGTCCCCGTACCCGTCGAGGTCGGAGTCGAGCTGGTCGGGATTCGGGACGGTGGGGCAGTTATCGGCCTTGTCGGGGAGGCCGTCGTCGTCGGTGTCGACCAGCGCGGCCGTGAACTCCTGCGCGCCCACGTCGGTGGCGACGATCGTCACCGCGCGGTGGGACGGGGTGAAGGAGTAGAACGGGTCGGCCGGCGTGACGACGTAGTCCCCAGGCGGGAGCCATGGGAATCGGTAGCTGCCCGTCGCATCCGTCACCCGCTCCGCGGTCCCCCCGCCGCTGAGCCGCACCAGGATGCCGGCGAGCCCCGCTCCGCTCTCGAGGACCTGTCCGGAGATCGCGTAGGCCGGACCGGCCAGGTAGTATTCGTCGGCGCCGATGTCGACGCTCGCGCCCTGCACGCGGGCGTCGCCATCGACGTCCGTCGCGGGGAGGCCCGCGACGGACGCGTCACCGCCGTCGATGCAGGGGGACTCCGCCGCGAGGTGGAAGTTCCCACCTTCCGTATCGACGAAGACGGGATCGGCGGCAATGGTGCCGGTTTCGATCGCCGGCGTCCCCTCGACGATGGCCTCGCCGAGGTCGTTGTGGCCGAGGCTCACCGACCCGCCGCCGCCGTTGAGCACGTGCAGGTCCCGGCCCGTCGCGGAGGCGTTGCCCCAGAGGATGTTGTTGTCGAGGCTCACCGCGGCCGAACTGCCGACGGTCACGTAGAGCCCCGCGCCGAAGCCCCAGGTCGGATCGGCCCGGTTCGCCGCGACCGTGTTGTTGACGAGTGAAGCCCGACCGCGCGTCAGGGCGATGCTCCCGCCGCCGGCATAACCGGTCGCGACGTTGCCGGCGATGGTGCAGTTCGTGACCAGGATCTCCCCGATGTACGCCTCGACCGTGAGGCCCGCGCGCGTGCCGCCGGTGTTGTCTTCGACCCGCAGCCGGTCGAGCCTCAGCGTGCCGTGATCCAGCGTGACCGCGAGTCCCCCGCGGTCTGCCTCGCCGTGGTTGTCTACGACGGCGCTCTGCACCACCTCGACCGTCCCGTTCTTGGCCCACAGCGCGGCCCCGGCCGCGTCAGAGGTGCTGAAACCACCACGGATCGTCAGGCCTTCCACGCGCAGCCCCGCGAACGGCGACGGCGAGCTGGACGAGAGGCGCAGAACCGGAGTAGTCCCCTCGCCGTCGAGCAGCGTACCAGCCGGATCGGCGACGCGGGACCCGCACCCGGCCACGTGGCCGCCGCGGAGCACCGTCGTGTACGGGTCTTCGAGGAAGCCGAGGTTCTCACCGAAGGGCACCCCGCCGTTACCCGACGCGCCGAACGTCCCCTGGACCAGCTGGATCACGTTGTTCCGCCCATCGAGCCGTGCCGCGTCGATCGCAGCCTGCAGCTCGGCGCTCGTCGCGACGCACGTATTCACCGTGCAGGCGTCGCCGAGGCCGTCGCCGTCCGCGTCGGCCTGCCCGGGGTTCACGTCGAGCGGGCAGTTGTCGCCCGCGTTTGCGACACCGTCGGCGTCGGCGTCGGGATCGCAGGCGTCGCCCGAGCCATCCCCGTCCACGTCCGACTGGTCCGGGTTCCAGGCCGACGGGCAGTTGTCTGCTGCGTCGAGGAGATTGTCCTGGTCGATGTCGGCCACGACCTCGACGAAGTCGACCCGGATTCGCGTCCCCGTGGCGCCGTGCGAGTCGGTCACCCGGAGCGTCACCGCATAGGTCCCCGATGCGGGATAGACGTGGTCCGGGTTGCGCGCCGACGAGTCGAAGGTGCCGTCCGTCTCGAAGTCCCATTCCCAACCCACCACGACGTCGTCCGGCTCGGTGGAACGGTCGAAGAAGGCGACCCTCAGCGGCGCCCAGCCCACCGTGGGGATTGCATCGAAGTCCGCCACGGGAGGCGCGTTCCCCGTCGTGAACCCCCAGGTCGGCCCGGTCGTCTCCGCGCCGCGGCTGTCCCGTGCGACGACGCGCCAGGAATGCGCGGTCAGTGATGCCAGTGGCGCCGGAGCGAAGCTGGCCGGTCGCCCGGAGTAGACCAGCGCCATTTCATCAGGCGGACCGAGGTAGAGCGAGTACACGACGGCGTCGCCCGCGTCGGGGTCGCCGCCGGTCCAGGTCAGCGTCGGCGTGGTGCTGACGTCCGTCGCGCCATCAGGGACGCCGGGAGCGGAGGGGACTGCCGGCGGCGAGTTCGCGGGGGTCCCCGTCGGGGTCGTCCGCCGGATCAACCGGTTGCCGGCCAGGTCGTAGGCGTAGTCGATGGTGGTTCCGTCCTCGGAGACGGCCCGGACCAAGCGGCCCGCTTCGTCGTAGGTGTAGGTACGCGTGCCCTGCGCGGCCGCAGGCGTTGCCGCGATGGCGAGCGCGAGTAGGAGCCGCACTGGGACCGACGGCCAGGGGCTGCGATGGGTGTTCATCCTCGCACCCCCGCCACGGCGTTCGGAAGATTGTCGCCCGAGTCACGGTCGGTTCCGGCGACACCAAAGATCGCGCCCCAGATGGACCCAACCACCTGGCGGAAACCGCGCCAGCTGTTGTCGGGAGCAGCCAGTCGTACATCACCACCTTCACAGACTTGACCAGTGTCGTTGTACCTGCCAAATGGGTACATCGAAGATGGCGCCGAACCCGGTCCCTGTGCCTGCAGGCCCCACGCGTCCAGCCTGTTCAGCGGGTCGTTGCCGAGGTAGGTGTACAGGTTCAGCCCGCCGAACTCGCGCAGCGGATCGCGCGTCAGCCAGCGCCCGTCGCCGGCCGTGGCCCACCGGAAGCCGAAATACGAGAGGCCGCTCCCTGGGTCGAGGAACTTGGTCTGGAAGCGGAAGTCCTGCGCCAGCGTCCCCGACTCGCTCTCGACGCGGCCGAAGGGGTCGTAGCGATAGGACGCGACGACGGCCTGTGCCGCGTCGACGACAGCCGTCACGTTGCCGGCGGCATCGTAGAGGAACGAGTAGTCCGCCCCGGCCGCGCGCTGCTTGAGCAGGCCACCGATGCCCCCCGGCTTTCCCGGGTTCCAGACGGATTCCGCGACGACTGCGTTCGACCCGTCTCGCTCCTGCAGGAAGAGGCGGGGGCCGCGCACGAACCGCCGCTCGCGCGAGACGGCACCGTCGGTCCGCTCGACGATCCGGACGAGCCAGCCGTCGCCGTCGTACCCGTACTCGTGGC